>DASWNB010000276.1:0-4132 GCA_036399455.1 Flavisolibacter sp.
GGGCGGGAAACTTGCCGTATTTCTTTTCGGCTTTTTCCATGTCGCTCTTGTTGTCCATGTCAAAAGTTTCCACTCCGGACGTAGATTGAATCTCCAGCAGGTGCCCGTCTGTCCATTGAATCCTTTTTACGGAGGGATTACGGGTAAAGAAAGCCTTGTGCTCGCCGGAGATGTCGCCTGAATTACTAACGGAAATTACGTGTCCTGTGCCGAAGGCGGGAAGCGGCGGAGGCGGAGGCGGGGCTGCGGGAATACCGCCATATTTCTGAATGGCCCTTTCCCTTTCAGCCGTAACATCCAGGTTGTATACTTCCTCGGTGCCGTTCTTCAGGCGCACTGTCATGCGGTTGGGTTCCGTCATCCAGCCTACCGACTGTACGGAGGGGTTGCGTTTTGTGAATTCGCTGAACTCCATTGGCTTGGTGGTGTCTGCGCTAAAGACCGGCTTCTGTCCGTGGCGGGGTACGCCGTTGGAAGCGTTTTGGCCCATGCTGCTCCGGAAGGCCAGGAGAAGTACCGCCGCAAGCGGCAGCACAAAGAAAAACCTGAGCAGGTGCACTTTTGCAGTGCTTACTTTGTTCATCATAATAATACGTTTTTTGAGTGAAGAAAAGTTGAATTGACTCGCAATACGGAATTGCGTTCCCCCCGTGACCTTCAGCAGGAGATACTGGTACTGCTTCTTATCCACTCCCGAGCCCAGCACCTGGTTATCGGCAATGAACTCCAGGTTCTGCCGTATACTGCGTCTTATCAGCCAGGCAAAGGGATTATACCAGTTCAGCATGCAGAGTATCTCCCCCCAAAGCACATCAAGACTGTGTTTTTGGCGTACGTGCACAAACTCGTGACGGATGATCTTCTCCAGCTCTTCGTTGTCGTGCAACTGCCTGTTGACGAAGATGGCATTGCCAAAGGAAAAAGGTGCAATGGCTTCGTCCACCTGGTAAAGCTTCACCTCTTCATTAATGAGGAGGCTGGCTTTGCTCCGCAGCCGGTACATGGAAAAGATCTGGATCAGCAACCGGACAAAAACGAGCAGCGCTCCGGCAAGAAAAACAACCATCCACCAGGGCAGTCCAGGTTCCCGCGTGGCCAGTGCAGGAGCCTGCTGTTGCGCAGTGAGGCCGGCATAGCTTTCCATGGCGGGTATGAACTCCACCATTCCGGCGCCGGAGAGGTCGTTCTTCTGGAGAAGGACGGATATGTCGATAAAGGGGATCAGAAAGGATGCGGCTGTATAAAGCAGCAGGTACCAGCGGTTCGAATTATAGAAGGTAAGACGGCGCAGCACCAGTTGGTAAAACAGCCATACAATGGAAAGGGATACAGAAAGTTTTATAAGATAGATAAGCATGGTTCTATTTTTTTGTTTTTCCCTCGATCATGTCAATGATATCCTTTAATTCATTTGCGGAAAGATTCTTCTGCTCCACGAAGAAGCTTACGAGTTCTTTATATGAATTATCAAAGTAATCTTTTACCACGCTATTCAGGAACTTTTTCTTGTATTGCTCTTCCTCTACGGCGGGCTTATAGAGGTAGGCGTTGCCGATAAGGCGACTGGAGAGGTAACCCTTTTTTTCGAGGTTCTTGATGGTGGAGGCGAGGGTGGTGTAGGGAGGCCGCGGCTCAGGGATGTTTTCAAGGAACATCTTCACGTTCCCCTCCCCTGTTTTCCAGACCGACTGCATTGCCTGCTCTTCCTGCGCTGTAAGCTTTTCCATTTCTACGAACTTTTCGTAAACCTACGAATAATTCGTAACGCGGCCAAAGTTTTTTGGATAAACGGTAAGGATTGGGATTCGGCGGCAGGGAGATAAGCAGGGGATAACCGGTCAGGGACCACCGATAACCGCATTTTTATCCGGCCTGTTTATCCAGGTACTTACCCCCCCGCCGTTTAGCGGCCATCGGCTATCCTAAAAAAAGGGCTCACTTCCGTGAACCCTTCGCCTTTTACGGTATACCTTCTCTCCTACTTCTGCAACCGTATATAATAGGGCCAGGAGGGATCGAAGTTATCTACCAGTATCATGTGGCTGTCCGTAACCTTGACCACGTCGTATTCCCAGGCTTCCACTATGGGCGTACCCATGTCGTCGAACTCGAAGATTATGGTGATCTTTTTGGTGGTAGAATTATAACTCCAGGCACCAATCATTTGGTCGGACTCGGTAGGCATCATTTCATAGTTTACCTGCTGGCAGGTGCTGGTGGAGGTTTCCACCATCTTAGCATTCATCTCGTAGACAAACTGCTGTGCACCATTGCTGCTGAACACCAGGTCGTATTTATCATACCGCACAGAGTCGGCGGCTACCAATGGTCCTACGCCGTTGTTGAAAGGCAACAGATAGGAAGCGTTGGTGGCGCTGTCGTAGATGCAATAATATTCACTGGCGGCGGCCATCCATTTGTCGTGTACCACTGTGTCGTGGAAGGTGTCGTCCCACTCTGCGGTGATCTTCCAGGTGCCGTTCATCCAGCCGCTGGAGGCATCACCACCCAGGCTGCTCACGATGATGCACACGCTTACAGGCTGGCTTATATTGCCCACACTGTCATACGCGCAATAGGAAATGCAAAAGGTATCGGGGACCTGTATGTTCTGGGGCAACACGATAACAAGGGCGCTGTCTACGTTGCCACCGTTGCCGGAAGAGTCAACGCGTCCGTTCAGCAGCGGGTTCCTGTCGCGGAAATCGGCGGGGCGCCTCGTGCGGCCGTTAATGTCGCGGGGTTTGGAATAATCCACCTTGAAGTATTCGGGAGCGCCGTTCAGCTTTACATAATATCCCTGCACGTTGCCGGACAGCACTTCGGGCTGGATGATAGCATAGCGACCGGCAAAAGCACGCACAGGCCCTGTCGAGGGATTGAGCTGCAGCGAGCTGCCTGCGGGAGAAGGCATCGTTCCCTGGGTGCGTACGCCATGCCATACCTTGATGGCTGCGGAAAGCGAAGCAGGATCTTTGGAGGAGATGGGACCGCCGGGAATTTTCGGATCGAATTCACGCTGGCAGGAAATAAGCATCGCTATGCCTGATAACGCCAGTACAAGCGCCAGTGGCAGGTTTCGGAAACGCATAAAGCTGGTTTATTGGTTTATTTTAAAGTTAGTAACAATGAGTCAATGAGCACCTTTCCTTCGTAACCGCTGCATGAAGTTTTTTAAAAAAGGAATTTAGAATTGGAGGTGGGGTGTGACTTTTCTTTTCTTTTAGTGGTCTGTCCGCAACGCGGCGCCTCTTTTGGTAACCACGAAGGCACGGGGACACGAAGGTTTCACCAAGGGAGAAGAAGAAGGGATTGTTCCGGACAATAATCTTACCCTTTGTGTTTCACTCTGTGTCTCTACGTCTCCCTGTCATTAACAGCAGGAGAACACATGGGTCGCAGGCTCCAAAACCCATGCGCCTGTTGGTGCTCCTTCGTGTTCCTGGCTCTCCGCAACCGCAGAGGCTCAGGGGCACCGAGGAAAACACGAAGGGTAAGATGCAGTCCAGGACACTCCTCTTCTCTTTGTGCATCCTTCGCGCCATCACGCCTTTGTGGTTCCCAAAATACCGCATCTGCAGGGGAACCGCTAAAGAAAGGAATGCAACTTCAACCTCAAACTTCAAACCTCAAACTTCAAACTAGCTACCTCTCTCCGGCGATTCAACGTTAAACATGTTATTGTTCTCTTCCCGCTTGCGGAAGCCGAAGTTATAGCGGAGGTTGAGGCCGAAGCGGCGGGTGTCGCTTTCGCGGTAGCCGCTGGCGTCAACAGTGCCCTGGCGGAGTATGAACTCGTTGTTGTTGGTGAAGAATATGTCCTGGGCGCTGAGGGTGAGCGTCAGCTTCTTTTTGAAGAACTGCTGCGAAAGGCTCAGGTTCAGCATGCCAAAGGTGGACAGTTCGTAAAACTGCTGCTGGCCTTTAAAGCGGGCAAACCCGTTCAGCGAAACATTGGTGAGGGGCGTCACTTTCAGGTTGTGATAGGTGAAGATGGTCCAACTTCCACGCTTGAAGGACAGGGGCTTGTTTTCGTACAGGCCGTTGTAAAAGTTATGGTTGTACTGGGCGCCTACGACAAAGAAGTATTTCTTTCCGGGCGGAATGGCGCCAAGAGCCCTGAAGTAGGTTT
>DASWNB010000277.1:0-3967 GCA_036399455.1 Flavisolibacter sp.
AGTCACTGACTTTGAAGCTCAATTCGAATTCCGCCCGCTGGAACCCGGATACGGCGTAACCATAGGCAACGCCCTGCGCCGCGTTCTCCTCAGCTCGCTGGAAGGCTATGCCATCATCGGCGTACGCATCGAAGGCGTGGAGCACGAGTTCGCAACTATCAAGGGTGTTTCTGAAGACGTGGTGGAGATCCTGCTGAACCTCAAACAGGTTCGCCTTAAAAAGATCGTAGACCACGATGTTCAAAACGAAAAGATCACGCTTTCCATAAAGAACAGGACGGAGTTCACCGCCGGCATGATGGCCGAAGGCACACAGTCCTTCGAAGTGATGAACCCCCAGCTCCTCATCTGCACCCTGGACAATTCCTCCAAGCTGGATGTGGAGATCACCATAGGCAAGGGCCGTGGCTATGTTCCCGCTGAAGAGAACAAGCCCAAAGACGCCCCCCTGGGTTACATCCCCGTGGATGCCATCTACACGCCCATCAAGAACGTGAAGTACAGCATCGAGAACACCCGCGTGGAACAGCGTACCGACTACGAGAAACTGGTAATGGAAGTGAATACCGACGGCACCATCAACCCCGAGGAAGCCGTTAAGCAGGCAAGCCGCATCCTGATCCAGCACCTCATGATCATCACCGACGAAAACATCACTTTCGATAACAAGGAAGAGAAGAAGGAAGACATCGTTGATGAGCAAACACTGCAACTGCGCAAGGTGCTGAAGACGCCCCTGGAAGACCTCGATCTTTCCGTTCGCGCCTTCAACTGCCTGAAAGCGGCCAAGATCAACTCCCTGAGCGAACTGGTTCAGTACGAACAGGAAGACCTGATGAAATTCCGCAACTTCGGCCAGAAATCCCTCTCCGAGATCGAGCAGGTTCTCAACGAAAGAGGCCTCCACTTCGGTATGGACCTGGCAAAGCTGGGAATGGACAAAGATGATTTCTAAACGATAACCCTTAACCGATGACCGTTGACCGATCTTTCGGTGGCCGGTTATCCCTGATCGGTTATCTTTTCTAACCCGGCTGCAATTCCTGACACGGTGCAGTCGATAAAAACAAACAGTCATGCGTCACGGAGACAAAATCAACAACCTCGGTCGTAAAAAAGCGCACCGCGAAGCGTTGTTAAGCAACCTGGCTTGCCAGCTCATCGAGCACAAGCGCATCGTTACCACACTGGCAAAAGCAAAAGCGCTCCGCGTTTATGCCGAGCCCCTGATCACTAAAGCCAAGCAAAACACAACGCACCAGCGCCGCATGGTGTTCAGCTACCTGCAGGATAAGGAAGCCATCAAGGAGCTGTTCGATGTGATCAGCCCCAAGGTAGGCGGCCGCCCCGGTGGTTACACCCGCATCATCAAACTCGGAGCCCGCCCCGGCGATAATGCCGAAATGGGTATGATCGAGCTGGTAGATTTCAACGAGGTGTACGGCAAGGCCACGGAAGAAAGGAAAGAAGGTGCGAAGAGGACACGCCGCGCAGGCAGCCGCAAGAAAGCCGAAGCCGGAACTCCCGCAGCTACCGATGCTCCCGCGACTCCTGCCGATGCTCAACCCGAAGCTTCTGAACAACAGCCTTCCTGATGATAAAAGGCAAAAAATATAAAGGCATCCTTTTCAGGGTGCCTTTTTTGTTGCCGCTGTTAGCTGATAGCTATTGGCCTTTAGCCGGAGTTTTGCGAACCCCGGTACAAGAAAAGAAACACGAAGGAAAAGACTGCAGTTCAGGCGGCCGCTCCTTTTCCTTTGCGTCTTTGCGTGAAACCTTTTTCTTTGCATAATCTTTAAAGCGAAATGGAACAAAAAACGGCGATACTTGTCCTGGAAGACGGAACGGTTTGTTATGGAAAAGCATACGGAGCTACCGGCACCACCGGCGGCGAGATCTGCTTCAACACCGGCATGACCGGCTACCAGGAAGTTTTTACCGATCCCAGCTACTACGGGCAGGTACTTATCATGAACACCGTGCACATAGGCAATTACGGCGTGGCGGATTTTGACGTGGAAAGCGACGGCATCAAGATCAAGGGCCTTATCGGCCGCAACCTCGAAGAGCTCTTCTCCCGCCGCATGGCGCAGATGTCGCTCGACGAATACCTCAAAAAGCAGAACGTGGTAGGCATAGAAGGCGTGGACACCCGTGCCCTCGTTACCCATATCCGCAGCAAAGGCGCCATGAACTGCATCATATCCTCCGAGATACTCGACCCCGAAGAGCTGAAGCGCAAGCTGGACGAAGTGCCCGATATGTCTGGACTTGAGCTGGCCTCCATCGTCAGCACCCAGGTGCCTTACGAGCTGGGCGACCCCAATTCACCGGTAAAGGTTGCCGTGCTGGATTACGGCACCAAGCGCAACATCCTCCAGTGCATGGTGGACCGCGGCGCCCATGTAAAAGTGTTCCCCGCCAAAACACCGATCGAAGAGCTGAAGGGGTTCAATCCTACAGGATATTTCATCAGCAACGGTCCCGGCGACCCTGCTTCCATGAGCTACGCCGTCAACACGGTAAAGGAAATCCTGAAGGAAGACAAGCCCACTTTCGGCATCTGCCTGGGACACCAGCTTCTGGCCCTGGCCAACGATATTCCCACGTTTAAAATGCACCACGGCCACCGCGGCATGAACCACCCGGTAAAGAACCTGCTCACCGGCCGCTGCGAGATCACCACCCAGAACCACGGTTTTGGCGTTGATCCCGAAGCCGTCCGCAGCGCCAGCCACATCGAAATCACCCACGTAAACCTCAACGACCACTCCATTGAAGGCATCCGCGTCAAAGGCAAGCCCGCTTTCTCGGTCCAATACCACCCCGAAAGCACCCCCGGCCCCCACGATAGCCGCTACCTCTTCGATGAGTTCATAGGAATGATCCGTAAAGAGGTGGGAGTAGTTTAGGGGTGTTTGAAGTTTGAAGTTTGAGGTTAGGCGTGGCAGTCCTTCTCTACTAAACGCTTTTTTCGAAAGAGAAAATATTCAATATTCAATGCTCAATTTTCAGGAAGCCTCAGGTTCCGGAGCACACTTGAAAATTGAGCATTGAATATTGAATATTAGAAGAAAAGCCTGACTGCTATAAAAAAGCATCTCCCGCTATAAACGACTTATTCACGATTGACGATTCACGATTAACTTTATCCCCCATGAAGCTCGCCATCATCAACGGACCCAACCTCAACCTGCTGGGGAAGAGAGAGACCGATATCTACGGCAACATGCCTTTCGAGGATTACCTGCAGCAGTTGAGGGAGAAATACCCGCAGGTGGAGTTCAGCTATTTCCAGAGCAATGTCGAGGGAGAATTGATTGACGAGATACAGCGCAGGGGATTTGAATGCGATGGCATCATCATCAATCCCGCCGGTTATACGCATACTTCCGTGGCCATCGGCGATGCCATTGCGGCGGTAAAGGCGCGGACGGTTGAAGTGCACATCTCCAACGTGCACGCAAGGGAAGAGTTCAGGAAGCTTTCGCATGTTTCGGGAAAATCGGTGGGAAGCATTTTCGGGCTCGGGCTCAAAGGCTATGAGCTGGCCGTGCAGTGGTTTATCCCTTAAGGGCTTCTTTCACCGTTTTGTCTATATCCACGCTTAATTTATGGATGAACTCAAGCTGGTCCTTCAGCAGGGCGTCATCGCCTTCGGCAGTGGCGGCGTGAGGCTGTGCGGCTTCTGCCGGTTGTGCTTCCACAGGCTCTTCGGGGTGGAGGCGGAGAATGGATTCGTTCAGGCGGTGCAATGAGGTCTTTGCCAGGGCCACCAGGTGGTGCGGATGCGCCCTGTTCTCCCTGTTCAGCAGCGAAGCCGCCAGCGTGGCGATGTTGGAAAACAGGATATGGTTCAGCACAACGAACTGGTGCACGGGCTTGCTGTTGCTTTGCTTGCTCTTGGGCTCCGACAGCATCCGCTGGAAGGCGGCAGAGAGGTTGGCGGAACTTACATAAACTTCCT
>DASWNB010000278.1:0-2161 GCA_036399455.1 Flavisolibacter sp.
ATTATCGCTGTATATGGAGCCTTCGTATTCTGCAAGGGCTACGATCTTTGCTCCGGCGTTCTGGAAGAAGCGGGCGGCGTGGTAGCCTACGTTGCCGAGGCCCTGTACCACCACTCTCTTTCCTGTGAGACCGGTAGGCAAATTAAGCTTATCCATCACATCTTTCATCTTGCATATTTCATCAATGCCATAAAAGATGCCAAGGCCGGTAGCTTCCCTTCGGCCGCGTACGCCGCCCTGTGTTACGGGCTTTCCGGTTACGCAGCCTGCCGCGTCGATCTCGCCGGGACGGAGGCTCTGGTAGGTATCTACGATCCAGGCCATTTCGCGTTCGCCGGTGCCGTAGTCGGGGGCGGGAACGTCGGTGCCGGGGCCGATGAAGTTCTTTTTCACCAGTTCCGCCGTGTAGCGGCGGGTGATCTTTTCCAGCTCGTAAACGGAATATTTCTTGGGGCTGATCTTGATGCCGCCCTTGCCGCCGCCGAACGGTACGTTCACGATGGCGCATTTATAGGTCATAAGGGCTGCCAGGGCCATTACTTCGTCCTGGTTTACTTCCGCCGCGAAGCGGATACCGCCCTTACAGGGAGTTTTATGATGTGAGTGCTGCACACGATACGCTTCTATCACCTCGATCCTTCCATCGTCCATGCGTACGGGAAACTTCATCTGGTAAACCGAATTACATTCTTTTATCTGCTCCAGGATACCCGGATCCCATTTTGTGAACTTGGCCGCTTTGTCAAAGCTTCTGACCACGCTCTGGAAGAAGCTATAATCTGCAATCGTTGACATAAGTACTTTTTAATTTATGAATGATGATTATTCTCCAGTTTCGAAATCTTTCTGTCCAGCCGAACCAGGTAAATAATAATGCCTGCAAAGATGGTGAGGATTACCGCAACCACCACATATATTTTACCATCCCTGTGCATAAGGTCTGCCATCTCTACCGTCTTCTTCTCCTGTGCCTTGAGCCCCAGGAAGCAAAGCAGAAGCGGCAGTATGAGCATAAGTTTTCTGGTCATTATGATAAAAGGGTTTTCTCTTTTAGTAATTGAATGCGTGCTCTCAGGGTGGCTATCCATACGCCCAGCAGGCTCCAGCCGATAATGGCGGGATAGAACACCAGGCGCATTTGCGGCGCCAGGTCCCTGAAGTTCAGCGCCGGGTTTCCTTCCGCACCTTCGCCGCCGGGATGGAGGCTGGGAAGGAGTCGCGGGATGATCCAGATGGAAGGGAACAGGAAGGCAAAAGCGAAGATGTTGTACACCGCACTGATCCTGGCTTTCTTGTCCACGTCCTGCATGGAGTCGCGCAGCACCAGGTAGGCAAAGTAGATGAGCAGGGCGATGGCTGTGCCGATGAGCTTCGGCTCGCGGGCAATGGCGCTGAAGGAAGCATAGGCCGGCTGGTTGGGGTCCACCCAGGTATACGACATCCAGATAGCTCCCGTTGCATAACCCAGCAGCCCGAACATAATTCCTACGACGGCGTACTGGCGGGAGAAGATGTCGTTTCTGAGGTTGCCTGTTTTCAGGTATTTAACGGCGTGTACCACGGATACCGTAAAGAGCACCATCATGGCAAACCACATGCATACATGGAAATAAAGATTGCGGATCGTTTCCTGGAGAGCGGGGATTCGAGGCACATCATTTTTCCAGAGTACCCCCATCCCTGCGGTGAGCGTGTACACTAATAAGATGACAGATGCTATTTTCCACCAGATTTTCTTCATACGGAGCCCTTCGGGCTACACTGTTAATTGCCGCAAAATTAAGGGTAAGGGGGCGAGGAAAAAATAATTACTGATTACCGAACAGAGACCACCGGTAACCGATAGATGACCGACAACCGATTACCGATGACTGAAGTTCAGTAGGAAGCTTCTTTATCGCTTACCAGATGTCCCTAATGGGTCATCGGTTATCCCTAATCGGTCATCACTTATCACTTATCGGTTGTCGGTTGTCGGTAATCTTTCTCAGTCTCTCCACAAGAACGGGAACAACACCACCGACAGCAGTATCACCAGTCCATTGGAGGCGACGAGGAGAAGGATGTTGGCGATGGGAATGACGGCAGTGGTGCTGAAGACGGTGCCGGAGGCCTGCATGAGCATCAGCAATTGGGGTATGAGGATGGGAAAGCCCAGGAT
>DASWNB010000279.1:0-2504 GCA_036399455.1 Flavisolibacter sp.
GCAGGATGGATATTATTTCACTAAAATGTTTTGTTTATGAAAAAGCTTTGTATGCCTTGAGCATTGGTGTTGGGTTGATGATTGGTTCCGGTGCATATAATACAGCAGACGCGCAGGAAGTAAAGACAAAATACAAAACGAAAAAGCCGATGAGCAAAAAGGCCAAGTACGCTCTTATTGGTACCGGTGTTGGCGCGGGTACAGGTGTGCTGGTAAGCAAGAATGATAGCAAGGGTGCCATTATTGGTGGTGTAGCCGGTGCCGGCGCGGGTTATCTCTACGGCCGTCACAGGGAAAAGAAGAATCCCACTCCCGCACGTAAAACAGTTTACAAGTACAAGAAAGAATCCTAAGATTTTCAGAGGCAGACGGATCATTTATAAGGTCCCGCTACGGCGGGGCTTTTTTATGAAGAAGGGCAGAAGGTGTAAGGCTAAGGTAAAAGGCAAAGGCAGAGGGAATTGGGAATTAAGGAGAAACAGACATCTGCTTCCCGGATGGGAAGCACAATCTTCTTCGCTGAACGTTCTCCGAACAGAATGACTGGTCCAGCGCCTCTCCCGCTTGTTGGCGGATCAGCGCCTGAATAAGAAGGAAAACTTCCACCTAAGAAATTCAATAAATAATGTGATTTAAGGAAGAATGAGACACCCACCGTAGGGAAGAAGCAAGCAATCGTTAAAGCAAGAAATCGCCAGGCCCAATTCAAAGGCCGGTGTTACCCGGCCGTTGAAAAATCATAGCAAGCAATCGCAGGCCATATAGCCTAATGGCTCGCAATATATGTAGGAAAACAGATTATAGCAATCGAATTGTTTACAATTTTTTAATACAGCCGTATGGATGAGCTTAAAGGCAGAAGGAGTCCACACTCCACGGTCCACGATCCACAGGCGAGTCACTATAGGACAGAATTTCTTTTAACTCAGGCGTTTCGCAGCTACTCGTCCGCCCTCCTGCAATCGCAGGAAAGGACCGCCATGTAAGGACTTGTCTGTGGACTCTGGACTCCTCCCCAAACAAAAAATCCCGCCCCCTGAAAGGAGGCGGGATCACTAACCCATACGGAATATCGTTAATTATTGCTTAAGCACTTTCTGCTGCATCACTCCTTCGGTGGTGGTCACCTGCAGAATGTAGGTGCCTGCGGGGAGATCGGCGCCCGGAAGCTTGATCCTGTTCTCTCCTGCCTGGAGGGGAACATCCTGCTGCGCTACCACCTGGCCGGAGGTGCTTATCAGTCGGATGGCCGCCTTTTGTGTGCGTACCGCGAAGATGGTAGCCTGGAGGGCTCCGCCGCGGGGATTGCTGTGAATCATCAGGCCCTGCTTGATGCCGCCGGACAGCGCTGCGCTGACAACCGCGGAGCGGGACTGCTTGCCGTCTATATCCACCAGCTTGATGCGGTAGAAGTAAGTAGAACCTTTTGTTACGCCGGCGTCCTCAAAGCTGTACTGATGGTCGCCGGGAGTATTGGCGGCGGCTACGCTTCCGATGGAAGTGAAGGATATTCCGTTTACGGAACGTTCCACTTCATAGCGGCTGGCGTTGCTTTCGTTCGTGGTGCTCCAGTCAACTTTAATTTTATTGTTCACAACCGAAGCGTTGACACCTGTCCACTGCGCGGGCAGCGGCGTGGTGGTGGTGAACCTCAGCGTGGTGCTGTTGTTGATACCGGCATACACTGCGCCACCTGCATCGGCAAAGGTTTCGGCATCCACCGTTACATAATACTGGGTCAGCTGCTGAAGATCCCAGGAGGGGTTGATGGTGATGGTGCTGGTACCTCCGCCGGTGACCATGGCGCTGGTCACGTCGATGGCCATGTGGAGCGAGTTATCCGATACTTTCCTGATGTAAATAGTACCCACGTTCTTGTTTACTATCTCTGAAAAGTTCAGGACGATATTGGCAGTTACAAGTACACCGTTGGCGTTGTTGGCGGGGCTGGTGGAAGTGACTACGGGTGGTGTTCCGGCCTGCTGCAAATAGGTTCCTGTAGCACTGTTAGCGGGAATCCATATATCGTGGTCCAAATCGCCATCATAATCCGCTACGCGGTAAAGCCCGGTTGCCACATTGGGAAGAGCAAGGCCTGCAAAGGGGGAAGATGCCTGCGCTACGATGGTAAAGGTTCCGTTGCCGTTACTGCGGGCATAGCTGAAGCTGGTGCCATCGCCGCCGGTCTGGTACAGGATGTCTGCATCACCATCTGCATCAAAATCACCTACCACGTTGCGGGCGTTGAATTGAGCATTGGGAAAGGAGGCGCTGGACTGTGAGGAAAAGCTGCTTCCATCGTTGCGGAAATAGGTTCCTGTAGCGCTGTTGACCGGGATCCATACATCCTGGTCACCATCACCATCAAAATCGGCTACACGGTAAAGCTCGGATGCCACATTTGGAAGAGAAAGGCCTGCAAAGGGGGAAGATGCCTGCGCTACAATGGTAAAGGTTCCGTCACCGTTGCTGCGGGCATAGCTGAAGCCGGTACCATCGCCGCC
>DASWNB010000280.1:0-2079 GCA_036399455.1 Flavisolibacter sp.
TCAATGATGGCTACATCGCCCTTGAAGATCCCGGCCTCGCTCATGGCATCGGAGCTGATCCGCATGAAAAAAGTAGCGGGCTTGTTGCGGATCAACTGCTCGTTCAGGTCTATGCCCCGCTCCGCGTAATCATCGGCCGCCGCCGCAAACCCGGTGGCATTGGCCGTGGCTACATCCCACTGCGAAAACTCCTTCGACCCCTTGTAACCGGCTGCATAAAATCCTTCTTCCATAGATAAAAACTTTGAATAACTAAATTTCTTAGTAAATTTATGCTAAATATTTTATGAAATAAAATCAAAGACCATGAATACAGGGTTCAGGAGCAGAAAAATAACAACGGAGCAGACCGGCCACAACCTGTGGGAATATATGCTGGTGGCTTATCCGGACGGCCCGGTTGGAGATCAGGTACTCATGGAGAAAAAATATTTTTTTGACGAGTACCGCGAGCAGTTGTCCGCCCGGACCCTGCCCTACATCACCATAGCGTATTTCATGGCTAAGGAGGAAATGGAAGAAACGCTGATGCGCTGGATACAACGGGTATGCAGCAGCCGTGAAAGCTTTGTAGCTACGCTCAACAATTTCAGCGGCTTTCCACCGCATACCATCTACCTGAGGGTGCAGGACCCGCAGCCTTTTCGCCAACTGGCAAAAGAGCTGCATGTGATCGACGGCTTTGTGCAGTCCAACGGCTGTCCTCCCGTAACGCTGGTCACTTCGCCTTGCCTGCCCATTGCCGGCAGGCTGCCGCAGGAAGTGTATGAAAAGGCTATTGCCGATTACTCGGGCCGCATCTTTCACGCCTCTTTCGTGGTGAACGAATTGGTGCTGATGAAGCGCAGGAGCCAGTACGATCCATCCGCCCAGGTAAGCATCTTCCGCCTGCCGCCCGGACCTAAAGACATCTATAATTAAAACGAACGATCATGCAGACAAACGGAACCATTCCCCAATATCCCTGCTTTGATTACCTGCTGGTGCTGAACCCGCACGAAGACCTGCGCAACCGTATCAGGAGCATCAAGAAGGAGTTTGCCGATAAATACGACGCCCCGATGGCCAATTACCTCAAGCCTTACCTTTCCCTGGTGAGTTTCCGTACCTGGGGCATGGTGGAGGAAAAACTGTTGCAGCGCCTGCAGGTGATTGCCATGGGCACCTCGCCCTTTAAGGTGGAGCTGAGCGACTTTGGATCTTTTCCATCGCACACCATATACATCAATGTTACCACTAGGGTGCCGGTGCAGGACCTGGTGAAAGAATTGAAAGGAGCGCAGCGCATCATGAAGCTGAATAAGGAGAACAAGCCGCACTTTATGGACGAGCCGCATATTGCCATCTGCCGCAAGCTCAAGCCCTGGCAGTACGAGCAGGGATGGCTTGAATACTCGCACCGCCAGTTCACCGGCCGCTTTGTTGCAGACAGCATGCTGCTGCTGAAGCGTCCCGCCGAGCAGATCGGCCCCTGGCAGATCGGCCAGCGCTTCGACTTCCGCAACCTCCCGGTGTCAACGAAGCAGGGAAGCCTGTTCGCGTGAGGGTTTCACGCACCCGTCCCGCAGCAGGCGGGAAAGCCGCAAAGGAAAGAAGGCTCAAGCGCAAGCTACAAGCTGCAAGCAGGGAGGACTTGAGCGGCAACCGTGCTTACAATGAAGTCGGTGTAGGGTTCTCTTCTTTGCTTCTTTGAGCCTTTCCCGCCTGCTGCGGGACGGGTGCGTGAATGTCCTCGCGCCCTGGCGTCTTGGCGGTTAAGCAATAAAACAGTTTTTAAAGAACAAAAAACATCTCATGGAGAACACCAACGATTCATATAAAAAAGGCCGCGGGGCACAGATCAATACGAGGAACAGGTTCATGAAGAACGAAGTGACCCGCGAGCACGTAGAAGGCATAGATGAATGGGAAGAGTCCGACCCGCAGACGCAATACATTGAAGTATTTCCAAAGTCGATAGTAAATAAAGTGGATAGCCCCGATGTAGGCATGTGGTACAGCATGAATCCTTACCAGGGATGTGAGCACGGCTGCATTTATTGCTATGCACGAAATTCTTTTGAATACTGGGGCTACAGT
>DASWNB010000281.1:0-5117 GCA_036399455.1 Flavisolibacter sp.
CGCCTGCTGGTGCGGGTTCTCGCCGTAGCGCAGCCCCGTTTTTTGCTGCTGTCCAAATACGGTCAGCGGCGAATCGCTGTTGAAGTAATTGGAGATGGCAATATCGTAATCAGCCACTATGCGGAAAGCCGTGGCGGCAAAGCTCTTTCTCTGTTCCAGGCTCACCTCGCCGTTCTGCCGCCGCAGCAACTCCACCAGCTTTGAGTAATCATCCTTTGAGGCCACTACGGTCACATCGGAAAAATTCTTGGCCGCAGCCCGTATCATCGAAGGCCCGCCGATGTCAATCTTTTCAATCACCTGCTTTTCTGCTTCCGCGGCATCACCTGTAAAAGAGGCGGAGCTTACCTGCGCCAGGGTTTCCTGAAAGGGATAAAGGTCAACGATAACCAGGTCCAGAACCGGGATGTTGTATTGTTCCATTTCCTGCACGTCGGTAGTGTTGTTCCTTCTTCCGAGTATGCCGCCGAAAACGGAGGGATGAAGCGTTTTTACCCTGCCACCCAGGATGGAAGGATAGGAGGTCAGCTTTTCCACAGGTATCACTTCAATCCCAAGGTCTTCGATAAATTTTTGTGTTCCCCCGGTAGAATAGATGGCGGCGCCCTGCTGCTGGAGCTGCCTTACCACAGGCTCCAGCCCGTCTTTGTAAAACACAGAGATCAGCGCCGATGATATCTTCTTGTTCATTTGGCTCAATTGAGCGGCAAAGGTAGGAGGGTTTCGGGTTTCTGGTTTGTTGTTTCTGGTTCGTTAGATGTATCAGTTCTTGTTCTTTGCGGTTACTCCGCGTCTTTGCCTCTATGGTTAACCACGAGCACACAGAGCCGCAGAGACTGCACGCAAAAAGCAGAGTGTTACACCTAAAGAAACAGAAACAACAAACCAGAAACAACAAACCGGAAACTAGAAACCAGAAAAGATTCTTTCATACGCTCCCTTCTCCGCTACGTTGTGGCAGGGGATGCGGAGGGAATCACATTCGGACTGGAAGCGGCGGGATTGCCAGGCGGGCACGGAGGCGTCGAGGATGGCCTGGCGGATGTTGAAAGAGGAGGAGAGCGTCTTTATGGAGGGCGGGGATTTGCCGGAGACGATGAGAAGGTCGATAACAGGTTTGCTGCGCAGGGGATTTAGGGGTGATGCGTGCAGGGAAGAATCTACAAGGAGGATGCTGAGACCGCAAAATTGAAAGTGCTTCAGCGGGGGTGCTGAGTTGTGGCGGCTGATGCGGTGGAGAACGTGGGAGGGCTGGAGGTGAAAATTGTAAAGAGCAGGGTTTTCCAGGATGGCGGTATCGCCTATGAAGATGCAGTTGCGGCCATAGAAAAGGTCAAGGGCACGATGGCGGGGAATATTGTACACGACCAGTTTCTGCTGGCGCTGGGTTTCATAAAAAGAGATGGAGCGCAGGACGGCGAATGCCAGCAGGCAGGAGAGCCCAAGCCAAAGCGAAGCCTTGCTCTTTTCCATCAGCCAATAGCCCAGTGCCAGTATAATGCCCGTGACCAGCAGCGCCTGGGGCAGGCTAATGCTCAGGCCTTCCCATACGGCAAAAGAAACCCTGTCCAGCCGCTCCACGTACCCGTTCATCAGGCGGATGGCATGGTGCAGGAGCCTGCCGGTCAGCCGGGCAGGCGCTGGGCACCAGAGGATGGTGCAAAGGAGGATCTCGCCGGCCAGTATGAGGCTGGACAGCGGCACCGCCACCAGGTTGGTAAACAGGAAGAGCAGCGGGAAACGGTAGAAATGGTAAACGCTTACCGGCAGCGTCAGCAGTTGGGCCGAAAGTGTGACTGCATTCAGCTTCCAAACCGCATCCAGCAATTTATTATCAAAGCAAAACCAATTATAAATGGGACGGAAGAACAGCAGTATGCTCAGCACGGCAGAGTAGGAAAGCTGGAACCCGGCATCCCACAGCCAGTAGGGATTATGACAAAGCAGCGCAAAGGCGGAAAGGGCCAGCGTATTGTAAATGGAGCCGCTCCTTGAAAAAGCTTCTCCCGCCGCCATGCAGGTAAACATCACCGCCGACCGCAGCACCGAGGGCTGTGCGCCTGCCATCAGGCTGAACATCCACAGGCAGGCAATGATGATCGCCGCCCTCACCCAGCGCATCCTTCGCAATGGTAGGGTCAGCCGGAGCAGCATCCAATATATAAGACCAAGGTGAAGTCCCGATATGGCAATTACGTGCACCACGCCTGTATCCGCATAAGCCTGTACCAGGTCCTTGTCCAGATCATCCTTGTAGCCGATAAGCAGCGCCTCCGCCAGTCCCTGTTCCTTTTTACCCGGAATGTATTTTTTCAATCCCTTTACTACCATTCCCCGGCTTGCATGGATCATTTCACCGACTGCGCTCCTATTCTCCCCCTGCAGAAAAATAAAATCATCCGCATCCAGGAAAACCTGGTGTGTGATGCCTTTGAACAGGCAGTAGCTCCTGTAATCAAAGCTGCCCGGGTTACCGGCGCTTCTCACCTCCTGCAGCGGCCGCCGGAACAGTATGCGGCTTCCATAGCCCAACTGCCGCACCGCCGTGTCCTTCCTGAAGTAAAGAATAATGCTCCCGCTTGTCTTCCAGGCGCTGTCGCCCCGGCAGACAGCATCCACCCGTGCAAGAGCCTTATAGCTATTCGCCTTTTCTGCCAGCGGCTCCTCTATCGTAGCCATGATAGCAGAAGACGGCTTATACTTCGCCCCAAACCAATCCCCTCGTTCCCTTACATCATTCTTCCACAGCAACAGTGCTCCGCAGCAAACCACCATCAACTGCACCATCGCCCCAACCAGCATCTTCCATCCAAACTGCCTTCCCGCCGGCAGAAAGAAATAACTTATCACCCCCAGCAAACAAAACCCCATTACACCCGCAACTACCACAACAGGCAACCCCAGGCTCCATTGCCCCAGTATCCCCGCCACCAGGCAAACCAGCAGCCTTGCAAAAGGCGCTTCCCGCCACACGTTCATCAATCGAAAGTAAAATGGCTTCTTTGGATGCGAATGTGTTTTTCCGCATGATTTGATGGGAAGTTTCTGGTTTCAGGTCTGTGGTTTCTGGTTCGTTAGGTGTGGCATTCCCTTCTTTAGTGAAGCTTCCGTGGTGGTGAATTTTGGTTGAACCGCAAAGGACGCGAAGGACGCAAAGGCATTTCACGCACTTGTCCCGCAGCAGGCGGGAAAGCCGCAAAGGAAAGGCAAAGAATAGGTCGCCTGAACTATACTTCTTTCCTTCATGTTTCTTGTTTTGTTCCCACGCCTCCGGAGTTACAAACCTGGGGAGAGCGCAAAGGAAGCCGCAAGCGGCCGCAGGGTTTCGGGAGCTTGCGACCGCCTTGGCGTTCTTTGCTGATAGTACCCACGGAGGCGTCGGCGCCAGGAGAAACACGATGGAAGGATTATAGTTCAGGCGAACCCTGCTTTCCTTTGCGCCTTTCCCGCCTGCTGCGGGACAAGTGCGTGAAATGCCTTTGCGTTTTTCGCGTCCTTTGCGGTTCAACCAAAAATTCACCACCACGGAGGCTTCACTAAAGAAGGGAATGGCACACCTAACGAACCAGAAACCACAGACCTGAAACCGGAAACCATTCTACCAAACATACCGGATGCCTAACCCGCCAAGGATTCCCCTGAAAGCTTCCGACCCCCCAAATTCATAGCTTGGCTGGATGTCGAGGGAGATGCTGATAGGGGCGGAGGCGAATCGGTAGTCAAGGCCTGCCACGCCGTCGATACCTACATAGTTGCTTTTACCGGTTTTGCGACCACCGGAAAAGCTTATGTGGGCGCCGGGACCGGCATACCATTGCAGGCCGGAGATGCCGCCTGCGTTGCCGTGGATCTCATACAGTCCCGTGAGGCGCGAGGTGTTCCTGCCAAAGAAAGCGATCAGCTCAATGGCATTGGTGTTCCCGCCAAAGTGCTTTACCGAAAGTCCCGCGCCGCTCCAGAGCTTTACACCCACGGCGGTGCGGTAGGAAGGCTGTTGAGGCAGGCTGGCTGCGGAAGCGGTGGTATCGTCCTGGGCTTGGGCCAGGGTGGCGGCTGCTGTAAGGAGCAGGAGGAAGAGGATGTTCTTCATATTAAAGCAATTGATTTATTGTTCCCTGCCTTCGGAGCCTGCGCGTCCTGCGGCCAGGAACCACACCAGCGTCAGCACGCCTGCAAGGGCGGTGACCAGGAAGGTAACGCGGCTGTCGAACGAGGTCCACAGCCACCCGGCAAGAACGCTGGCCAGCAGCGTGCAGATGCTCTGGCAGGATGTATAAAATCCAACGGCGGTAGCTGTATTGGTATTGTGCGCAGTATTGGTGATCCAGGCCTTGGCAATACCTTCCGTTGCCGCCGCGTAGATGCCGTAAAGAAAAAAGGAAACAAAGAGCAGGATGGTGGAATCGGCAAAGCCGAAAAGCAGGTAAACGATTGAAAACAACAGCAATCCGTACAAAAAGACCTTCCTGATGCCGAACCTGTCCGCCAGTACGCCCAGGGGGTAGGAAGCCAGCGCAAATACCATATTATATAGTATGTAAGCCCCGATCGTAGTGCGGTCGTCGCCCGTGATTTCAGCGGCTTTTAACAAAAGAAAAACATCGGAGCTGTTGAACAGCGCAAAGAACAGGAGCCCGATCACCAGCCTTTTGTATTCCGTTCCCGCAATTTTCCAGTAGCCAAAGAAGGAAAAGAAATGTCCCCGTCCCAAGGTGGAAGAAGGCTGCTTTTTCTCGCGAAGCAGGAAAATAAGCGCAACGGAGATAAGGCCGGGAACAAAGGCAATGAGGAAGATCAGTTCGTACCGTGAGGGAAAAAGCACCAGCAGGAGCAGGGCTATCATCGGACCGATGGCGGCGCCCAGCGTATCCATGCTGCGGTGAAATCCAAATACGCGGGCCTTTGTTTCGCGGGTGGCGTTCTGCGACAGCAGCGCATCCCTTGCCGCAGTGCGCAGGCCCTTGCCCAGGCGGTCGGTGGTTCGTGCAAAGAAGATCCAGAGCGGGTAGGTAAAAGCGGCCATCATGGGTTTGGAGACGGCGCTTAAAAGATAACCCAGCCTGATGAAGGGCAGTCGCACGCCTTTCTCATCGCTCCACTTGCCAAAATAACCCTTG
>DASWNB010000282.1:0-2789 GCA_036399455.1 Flavisolibacter sp.
GATATTAAGGATGGCAGGACGGTGAAGGGGACCAATTTTGTGAACCTCCGTGATGCCGGTGACCCCGTGGAGCTGGCGGCCAACTATGCGGCGCAGGGCGCTGATGAACTGGTGTTCCTAGATATTACTGCAACCATCGAGCGGCGCAAGACCTTGAGCGAATTGGTAAAGCGTGTGGCGCATACCATCAATATACCGTTCACCGTTGGCGGTGGGATCAAAACCGTGGAAGACGTGATGGTGCTGCTGGGATCGGGGGCGGACAAGATATCCGTGAACACGGCGGCCTACCAAACACCGCAGCTTATTTCCGATATAGCCCGGCATGCAGGCAGCCAGTGCGTGGTGCTGGCCATCGACACACGCAAGGAAGAAGACGGTGAATGGTACGTTTATCTCAACGGGGGACGCACCAAAACAGATACCCGTTGCTTTGACTGGGCACGCCGGGCCGTGGACCTGGGAGCAGGCGAGATCCTGCTCACCTCCATGAACCACGACGGCACCAAATCGGGATTTGCGCTGGACATTACCCGGCTGCTTTCTGAAGAACTGCCCATACCTGTGATTGCCAGCGGCGGCTGCGGCTCTGCAGAGCATTTTGCCGAAGTGTTTGAAGAGGCTGGCGCCGATGCGGCCCTTGCAGCCAGCGTGTTCCACTTCCGCGAAATAGAGATCCCGGACCTCAAGCGCTTCCTTCAAAAACGGAACATCGTAGTACGCATATAGAATAACTTCGAAGAACCAACCTGCGGTCGCCGAAGGCTTGCCGCAGGCGCTACCAGAAACTACAAACAGAAACAATGAAAATCGACTTTGCAAAATACCAGGACGGGCTTGTTCCCGTCATCGTGCAGGATTATAAAACACAGAAAGTGCTGATGCTGGGTTTCATGAACCATGAGGCCGTTCAAAAGACCGAGGAGACCGGGCTGGTGACCTTTTACAGCCGCTCGAAGAAAAGACTTTGGACAAAAGGAGAGGAGAGTGGCAACTTTCTCCGGCTGAAACAGGTGCTGCTTGATTGCGACAAGGACACGCTCCTGATCAAGGCCCTGCCCGATGGTCCCGTGTGCCATACAGGCGCAGATACCTGCTGGAGCGAGAAGAACCATAAAGAGGATTTCCTGGATTACCTGGAGCACATCATCGAGCTGAGGAGCAAGGGGACGGACGAGACTTCCTATGTGCGGAAGCTGATGGCAAAAGGGATTAACAAGGTTGCGCAAAAGGTTGGGGAAGAGGCAGTTGAGCTGGTGATTGAATCGAAAGACGTTAATAGGGAGTTATTTTTGAACGAGGCAGCAGATCTTTTATTCCATTATTTAATATTATTGCAGGCGAAAGGTTGTTTGCTGGATGATGTAGTGGACGTACTGAAGCAGCGGCACCAGTCAAAATAAAAAACCCGAAAAACCGCATGAAAATCTTCTTCTGGAATATACTCCGAGACATAATATTTCCTTCCAAACCTCAATTAGTACCCATACCCGTTAAAAGATAATCAATGAAAAAATTCTTGTCCCTGGTTGCCTTGCTGCCTGCAATGGCCTTTGCGCAATCCGGTTTTACTGTCAGCGGCAAGGTGGAAGGCCTCGCCGATGGCATGGTAACCATCGCTACCACACGTGACAGCATTATCGCCAAAGGCGCCCTGCAGGGCGGCTCATTCTCCCTCAAGGGCTCCGTTCCCGAACCCGGCCTTTACTGGCTGGTATTGGGAGAAGAACAGCCCCAGCACATCTACCTCGAAAACAAGCCTATCAGCATCAGCGGCTCCAAGGCGCAGATAAAGCAGATACAGATCGAAGGGTCGCAGTCGCACAAGGACTTCGTGCAGTTCCGCAACATCTTCAACCCCATGGTAGGCGAGCTGAACGCACTGGCAGCCCAGATACAAAGGGAAGGTGATGCTTCCAAGAGGGACATCCTCCTGGGCCAGTATGACTCCGTAAGCAAAAGGATAAGCAGCGAGGTGGGCCGTTTCATTTCCGAAAAGCGCTCGTCCTTCGTATCGCCTTTCCTGCTGTTTGTAACCGCCGAACTGAACGACGACGTTCTGGTGCTGGAGCAGCGTTACCAGATGCTGGACGAGAGCGTCCGCAATTCAAACATAGGCAAGAGCCTGAAGGATTACATAGCCGCGCAGAAGCTCGGCGCCGTAGGCTTCGAGGCGATGGACTTTACGCAGAACGATCCTACGGGCAAGCCGGTTTCGCTTTCCTCTTTCAGGGGCAAGTATGTACTGGTTGATTTCTGGGCGAGCTGGTGCAAACCCTGCCGTTACGAGAATCCCACCGTTGTAAAGGCCTATAAAAAGTTTAATCCTAAAAACTTCACCGTACTGGGCGTATCGCTGGACCAGGAAAAGGACGCATGGCTGAAAGCCATTGAAAAGGACGGCCTCACCTGGACCCATGTAAGCGACCTCCAGGCCTGGGATAATGAAGTTGCCAAGCAATACCGCATCGAATCCATTCCCTTCAACTTCCTGGTTGACCCGCAGGGTAAGATCGTAGCCAAGAACCTCCGCGGCCCCGACCTGGAAGCCAAGCTTTGCGAGCTCCTCGGCTGCAATTAACGGCAATGCCTTCAAAGAAATTGATCCACGCTTTATGCGTGGATTTTTTTTGCTTGTAAGATGACTAATACCCTTTAGACATTATTCACAGGCCCTTTCTACGAGGCCTCCGTGAGTGGAAGCGTTCCCTGGGGTTAACCGCCAAGGCGCGAAGACGCGAGGAGATTTCACGCAGGAGGCGCAAAGGAAAGGCAAAGAAACGGTCGTT
>DASWNB010000283.1:0-4695 GCA_036399455.1 Flavisolibacter sp.
TACCCGCCCGACGACCCCGATGAACATTGCTTTTTTCGGCTCCAGCCTGGTATCGGCCTACTGGAACGGCGCCGCCACCTACTACCGCGGCATTATCAGGGCCATGAACGAAAGAGGCCATCAGATCTGCTTTTACGAGCCCGATGCCTACGACCGCCAGAAGAACCGCGATATTCCCGACCCCGATTGGGCAACGATAAAAGTGTACCAGCCTACAGAAGAGGACCTGTACAGGGTGCTGGAAGAAGCGGCGATGGATGCCGACGTGATCGTAAAGACCAGCGGCGTAGGCGTGTTTGACGAGCTGCTGGAAAAAGAAGTGCTGAACCTGAAGCTCCGTGGCAAGTTCGTTATCTTCTGGGACGTGGATGCTCCCGCCACGCTCGACCGCGTGAAGTACGGCAACGACGATTATTTCAAGCCGCTCATCCCGCAATACGATCTCATTCTCACCTACGGCGGCGGCGACCCCGTGGTGAATACGTATAAATCTTTCGGGGCAAGAAACTGCTATCCCATTTACAACGCCCTCGATCCCGATACGCATCATCCCGTTCCTTATGAAGAGCGCTTTGATGCGGACCTTGCCTTCCTGGGCAACCGCCTGCCCGACAGGGAGAAAAGGGTGGAAGATTTCTTCCTGGCTGTGGCTGGCCAAATGCCTGGCCACCGCTTTATCCTGGGCGGCAACGGCTGGCACGACAAGCCCATGCCTTCAAACGTAAATTATATCGGCCATGTGTACACGAAAGACCACAACGCGCTGAACTGTTCGCCCAAGGCGGTGCTCAACATCAGCCGCGACAGCATGGCCAGCTACGGCTTTTCGCCTGCCACCCGCGTATTTGAAGCCGCCGGCGCCGGCGCCTGCATCATCACCGACTACTGGGTGGGCATTGATTTCTTCTTTGAGCCGGGAAAAGAAATACTGGTGGCGAGGAGCGGCGACGAAGTGAAGGAGATCCTTTCATCCCTTACCAAAGAAAAAGCCGAAGCCATAGGAAAAGCTGCGCTGGAGAAAGTATTGCAGAAGCATACCTACCGGCACAGGGCGGCGGAGCTGGACAAAATCTTAAAAAAGGAATTTTCCATAACAAAGGAGGGCGTATGAGCGAACCGCTGGACATAGTCATTCTGGGGCTTTCCATTACTTCTTCCTGGGGCAATGGACACGCCACTACTTTCAGGGGGCTGGTGCGGGAGCTGAACAACAAAGGCCACCGCGTAACCTTCCTGGAAAGGGATGTGCCCTGGTACGCCTCCAACCGCGACCTTCCCAACCCGCCCTTCTGCAAAACCATACTGTACGGAAGCCTCGACGAGCTGAAGCACAGCTACCGCACATTGGTGGAAGAAGCGGACCTGGTGATGGTAGGCTCCTATGTTCCCGAAGGCGTGCCGGTGGGAGAGTGGGTGACCGAAACCGCAGGGGGCATCACCGCGTTTTACGACATCGACACACCCGTAACATTGGCGAAGATCGAACGCGGCGACTACGAGTACCTGCGTCCCGAACTGATTTCCCGTTACGATATTTACCTCTCGTTTACCGGCGGCCCAACCCTGCAAAGGCTGGAGCAGCAGTACGGCTCACCCATGGCCCGCGCCTTTTACTGCTCCTTCGACCCGGAACTGTACTACCCGGAACAGCAGCCCTTGCAGTGGGACTTGGGCTACCTGGGCACCTACAGCGACGACCGACAGCCGCCCCTGCAAAAGCTGATGCTTGATGCAGCTCTTCAGCAGGAGGAAGGAAAATTCGTTGTGGCGGGACCGCAATATCCCGGCACCATCCAATGGCCCGGCAACGTGGAGCGGATAGAGCACCTGCCGCCGTCGGAGCACCGGAAGTTTTACAACAGCCAGCGCTTTACCATGAACATCACCAGGGCCGACATGATCCGTGCAGGCTATTCGCCCAGTGTAAGATTGTTTGAAGCGGCTGCCTGCGGCACGCCCATCATCAGCGATTACTGGGATGGGATCGAAACCATCTTTGAGCCCGGCAGGGAAATACTCATCGCTCATTCGGCGGAAGACACGCTGAGGTATTTGTCGGAAACAGGAGAGGAGGAAAGAAAGGCCATAGGACAAAGAGCCCGCGACAAGGTGATGACGCTGCACACTGCGGCGCACAGGGCAACGGAATTAGAAAACTACTATAAAGAAGCTTTATGCCAAAGACCAACACAGCCCCGGCAAATGGAAGGCTTAGAAGTAAAATAGAATCGCTCAAACCCTGGTTTCACAACCTGCACCTGGGCGGCGGCGTACAAACCGCTCCCGATCATTATTTCGGCGACTTTCCCAAGTTCAAATGGGACGAGCTGAAGAACAGCATTCCCAGGAACCTCAAGGGCTGGACTGCGCTGGACATAGGCTGCAACGCAGGCTTCTACTCGTTCGAGCTGGCGAAGCGCGGCGCAGAGGTGCTGGGCATCGACCTCGACCCGCATTATCTCCGGCAGGCCCGCTGGGCGGCAAAAGAGCTGGGTCTTTCCGACCGCGTAAAGTTCAAGCAGATGCAGGTGTACGACCTGGCCCGGCTGAAGCGCAGCTTCGACATCATCATATTCATGGGCGTGTTCTACCACCTCCGCTATCCCATGCTGGCGCTGGACATCGTCACCAGCAAGGTGAACAAGCTGCTGGTATTCCAGACCCTCACCATGCCCGGCGAGGAAGTGCTGTCCATAAAACCCGACATCGGCATGGACGAAAGAAAGAAGATGCTGAAAAAAGGCTGGCCCATGATGGCTTTCATCGAGCAACGCCTTGCCGGCGATCCCACCAACTGGTGGGCGCCCAATCACTCCTGCATCCTTGCCATGCTCCGCACCTGCGGCCTGAACGTAATCGACCATCCCGGCCACGAAATGTACATAGCCAAACCCGACCCCCGCCTTACCGCCGTCGCCAACGGCTGGAACCAGTCCGAGTACCTTTCGGCCATCGGGCAGGATTGGAGCACGCAGTTGGCATCCAAGGTGGGAGGGGAAAAGAAGTAGGGAGAGGTCCACAGTCCACAGACGGGTCATTGAGGAGGACGGTCGTTCACCGATTGCAACTTTTTCCTGTTTTCTAATATTCAATATTCAACGCTCAATATTCAAGTGCGTTTCCAATTCAGGAACGTCCTTGAGAATTGAGCGTTGAATATTGAATATTTTTCTTAATGAGCTTTGCGTCCGGTAAGACTGCCTGCTCCATAATGACTCGTCTGTGGACCGTGGACTCTCTCTGGCACAATAATTTCCTCCACTTTCCAAATGAATGAGCCGGGAAATAAAAGCGGTAATGTGCCTATGGCACAGGTGGTGGAACGAAACATCAGTGCACTGATCAAGCGCCGCAAGCAGGAGGAAAAGAGAAAATCAACCGAAGAAAAGATTGCCGACAGCGTTACCCGCTTTACCGGCTCCATGGTCTTTGTTTATCTCCACCTGGCCCTCTTCAGCCTTTGGATCATCTGGAACCTGGGCTGGCTGGGATTGAAGCCTTTTGATCCTTCTTTTGTGGTGCTGGCCATGTTTGCTTCCGTGGAAGCCATCTTCCTGAGCACCTTCGTACTCATCAGCCAGAACAGGATGAACGAGCAATCGGACAAACGCGCCGACCTCGACCTGCAGGTCAGCCTTCTTACCGAGCATGAAGTAACCCGCCTTATTACACTCGTTACCGCCATGGCAAAAAAAATGGACATAGCCGACGCGGAACACCCCGAAATAGACGAGCTCTCACAGGACGTACATCCGGAAAAAGTGCTGGACACAATGGAGAAGCATAAGGAAGAAGCCGGAAGGCGGAAGCCGTAAGCGGGGGAGGTCCACGGTCCACAGTCCACGGTCCACAGACGAGTCATTATGGAGCGGGCAGTCTTTACCGGACGCAAAGCTTATTAAAGGAAATATTCAATATTCAACGCTCAATTCTCAAGGACGTTCCTGAATTGGAAACGCACTTGAATATTGAGCGTTGAATATTGAGAATTGGAAGCAAGTAATCTACCCCCCGGTAAACGACCGCCCACCTCAATGCCTCGTCTGTGGACCATGGACTGTGGACCGTGGACCCCTCGTCACTCTCTTAAAACGCAACAGCAGCAACACGGAGGCGAAGGAAAGCCCGGTGATCAGTCCGAGCCACATGCCCGGCGCACCCATCCCGAAATTAAAAGCAAAGAGGTAGCCCACCGGAAGACCGATCACCCAATAGGCAATAGCGATCAGGAGCGTAGGTATTCTTGTGTCCTTCACGCCCCTGAGCAGTCCCGCACCGGCAGCCTGCGTGCTGTCGGATACCTGGAATATGGCCGCCAGCAGCAGCAGTATCCCGGCAAGGCTCACCACCTCGGTGTTTTTATTAAAGAAATGAGGAAGCTGTTTGTGAAAGATGCCCATCAGAAGAGCGCAGAACACGCCATAGCCCAGCGCCATCAGCCAGGTGCCTTTTCCAATCACATGGATCCTGCCCCAGTTCAGTTGCCCGTAAGCATTGCTTACCCTGATGGAGCCCGCCTGTGCCAGGCCCATGGATACCATGAACGTGAGCGCCGCATAGCTAAGCGCTATCTGGTGCGCCGCTTGTTCCACCGCCCCGATGGTGCCGATGATAATTCCAGAAGCTGCAAAGGCCGTTACTTCTATTCCTATCTGCAGTCCGCTGGGCACGCCGATGCGCAGCAGTTCCCGGAGG
>DASWNB010000284.1:0-8831 GCA_036399455.1 Flavisolibacter sp.
AGGAAGTTCTCCAGCCAGCCGATGGTTTCGATGTCGAGGCCGTTGGTCGGTTCGTCCATCAGCAGGATGTCGGGATTGCCAAAAAGGGCCTGGGCCAGCAGCACCCGCACCTTCAGGTTGGAAGGAATATCCTTCATCAGGGTCTGGTGGTACTCTTCCTTTACGCCCAGCTCGCTAAGCAGGGTAGCGGCATCGCTTTCGGCGGTGTAGCCGCCCATTTCGCCAAACTCGGCTTCCAGCTCACCGGCACGCATGTAATCGTCTTCGGTGGCGTCGGGATTGGTATAGATGGCGTCTTTTTCGTGCATCACGTCCCACATTTTCTTGTGGCCCATCAGCACGGTGTTAAGAACGGTAAACTCGTCAAAGGCAAAGTGGTTCTGCCTCAGCACGGCCATGCGTTCACCTTTGGTGATATCCACGGTTCCCTTGTTTGGCTCTATTTCGCCGGAGAGAATTTTAAGGAAGGTGGATTTACCTGCGCCGTTGGCGCCGATAACGCCATAGCAGTTGCCCTTCATAAAGGAGAGGTTCACCTCGTCGAACAGCACCCTTTTACCAAAGGAAAGCGTAACATTATTAACTGAAATCATAACTAATCCCTGAATTTTTATAGCCTTTTCGCGCCAAAACCATACCGGCCGCCCGAAAGGCGGGCAAAGGTACGGTTTTGTGGCCGTCGCGGGAAGCGGTTTTCGTTAAAACGTTAACCGATGAGCGGCCACCGACAACCGATCTGAGGCTGCCTATGGAAGTCGTTTACCGGTTATCAATTAACGTTTAACGGGCCTCTGGCAGAATCCTTGCAGTTACTCCCCTAAAGAACGGACATGAAAAAGCTCTTCGGTTTTCTTTTAGCTGCCTCACTGGCGGCCTGCGGCAATTCGGGAAATAATTCAGGGACTACGGATACTACCGGCGGACATACCGATGTAAAGGACGATACCTCCACCCGTAACCGGGTGATGGATGACTCACTGGTGGTGCCCGATAACCGCGGACGCGAGGCCAATCCCTATAACGATTCAACCAGAGATACAACAGGACAGTAAAACTAAAGAACAATGAAAAAATTATTATTGGCCGCGGGCCTTTTTATGGCCATCCAGTCGTGCAGCAACAATGGCGGTGAAAGCGGAGTGGTAGACGATGGCATGAGGGCCGCCGACTCTAACGGCGCCCTTCCCGATGATACTATGCAGATGCATAACGGCCGCACCGACACATCCGCCAAGGGCGAGAACCGCGTGGACACCGAAAGAAGGGATTCAAATATTTCAACCGGAAGGCAATGAAAACACTGGCCTGCGCCTTCCTGGCGCTCCTGTTCATCAGTTGCAGCAACTCCGGCCTGAAGCAGGAGGAGCGGAACAAATCTTCCTACGAAGCCATTACAGACAGCAACAGTGTTGTCCGTGATTCATTGGAGATCCCTGATTCAACGACAAAGACCGTTAATCATTGAGAAGATAACCGATTAGGGACCACCGATAACCGATTCGATAACCGTTCATCGGTTATCCTCTCTCCGGTCATCGGTGGTCTCTTATCGGTTATCTCTCTATGCTTGCTGCACTACAGGGTTCAGCTTGCGGCGGCTGTATTTTTCTATTTGCTTCAGCATCCAGATGGAGGTGACCAGCCAAAGGAAGCCCATGGCAAAGCCGGCCATTACATCGGTGGGATAGTGTACACGCAGGTAGATGCGGCTGAAGCCGATCAGGAAGATCCATATCAGCAGAATGGAAATAAGCGCCCACCTGAGCGTGGGGTTCTTTATCGAATGCCAGATAATGTAAATGATAAGCCCGTAAAAGGTCATGCTCATAAGGGCGTGGCCGCTGGGATAGCTCAATCCCTTTGCTTCTTCCAGCAGGGGAATAGGCGGTCTTTCGCGGCCAAAAAGCCTTTTAAGGCCAAACATCATCAGCAGGCTGCTGATGGCAATGGCGGGTATCTTGATCGAGTACCATTTATGCTTCCGTACAAAAAGAAACCAGGCTATAAGGATGAGGTTGGCCGGAATAAGAAATTCATGCGTACCAAAAAAAGTGATGGTCTTCATGACGCGGTTCGTGGCAGGCGTCACATATTGCTCCAGGTAGTCGAAAATAGCATGGTCAAACTCCTCGCTGCCCAAAGTGAACACCCTGCGGGTGATAAGCACAAAGGCCACAAGCGAGGTCATGAACACCGCCAATACTACGAGCATCTCCGCAGAAAGCAGGGCTATCGAGGCTCCTACCTTTTTCAGTCTTTTACCAAATTTCCCAATCATATATTTTAGTGCTGCAAAGAATATGCAGAAAAAGCTGCGAGTAGTGAGCTGCGGGTTGCGCGTAGGGAAGCCGATGGCTGTTAGCTGTTGGCTGATAGCTCTTTCTGTAATGCGATGAGCATTTTGCTTTGATTAGGAATTTTTGGCTTTAACCGCCAGGACGCCAAAGCGCCAGGAATAAAAGGCGTTAGGCCGTTCCCGGTTGCTATAGGCATTATCCAAGCTATAATTGAGATTGCTTTTTTTAGTGAAAAATGCCAATAGGCTGAACGGGAACAAGGCTCGCAACTCATAGCTCGCAGCTTCCTCTTCTACCCCCTATTAAGCTTCTCACTGGTGAACTGTTTCTTCACATATTCATTGAAGAAAGAGCCTGCGGAGCCTTCGCATTCGATATAAAGCTGGAACACCTTCCACAGTCTGGGAGGAACATCGTAGTAGCGGTACACATTGCCGCTTCGGAACTCGATCTCCATCGTTTTTTCCTTCTCGTTGTACTCCACCCTGTGAATGGTGGACGACTTCGTGGTAAAAACAGGCTTAGACATAAGAAAAAAGATTAAAAAATCGTACCAGAGCCGGTGACCGATAACCGACCACCGACCACCGATGACCGATGACCGATGACCGATGAGAGATGAGAGACAAGCGACAACCGGCCTCCCTTCATCGGTGGGCGCTTATCGGTCATCGGTTATCCCAACCCACCCCCGCACAGACTGGCAAAAATCTTACCTTCGCTCTCATGCATGACTATCTGAAGGGACTGAACGAGAGGCAGCGCGAAGCCGTGCTGTCCATTGAGGGGCCGTTAATGATCGTGGCCGGCGCCGGCAGCGGCAAAACCAAGGTACTCACCACACGCATCGCCCACCTGATGGCTCAGGGAGTTGATGCTTTCAATATACTGGCGCTCACCTTCACCAACAAGGCAGCCGCCGAAATGAAGGAGCGCGTGGAGCATATCCTGGGCAACCGCGAAGCCCGCAACCTCTACATAGGCACTTTCCATAGCGTATTCGCCCGTATCATGAGGGCCGAGGCGCACCGCATAGGCTACCCCAACTCATTTACCATCTACGATACGGACGATGCCAAAAGCGTGGTCAAGACCGTCACCCAGGAGCTGAACCTGGACGTACAGCACTACAAGCCCAACGCGGTCTATAACCGCATATCGGCCGCCAAGAACGCCCTGGTAGGTCCCGCCGAATACAAGAACGACTACCACATCCAGCAGGAGGACATGAGGGCCAACCGCCCTATGATCGGCCATATCTACGACGCCTACGCAAAAAGATGCTTCAAGAACGGCGCTATGGACTTCGACGACCTGCTGTTCAAGATGTACGAGCTGCTGAAGAACTTTCCTGAAGTACTGTACAAGTACCAGCACAAGTTCAAGTATATCATGATCGATGAGTACCAGGATACCAACCCTGCGCAGTACGAGATCATCAAGCTGCTGGGAGCCGTGCACGAGCACGTATGCGTGGTGGGCGACGATGCCCAAAGCATCTACTCCTTCCGCGGCGCCACCATAGAGAACATCCTCCAGTTCCAGAGGGATTACGACGAAGTGAAGGTTATCAAGCTGGAGCAGAACTACCGCAGCACCCAGAACATCCTCAATATTGCCAACGAGGTCATTAAGAACAATAAGGGACAGATCCCTAAAACCCTCTTCACCGAAAACGCCACCGGCGAAAAGATAAAGCTGGTGCGTACCATGACCGATAACGACGAAGGCAAGTTCGTGGCCGATGCCATGCAGGAACTGAAGCTGCGCAACCACTACAAGAACCGCGACTTCGCCATACTGTACCGCACCAATGCCCAGAGCCGCTCCTTTGAAGAAAGCCTGAGGCGCATGAACATACCGTATACCATCTACGGCGGCATATCGTTCTACCAGCGTAAGGAGATCAAGGACTTCCTGGCCTACCTGCGGCTGATCGTCAACCCAAAGGACGAAGAAGCGCTCAAGCGTATCATCAACTATCCTATCAGGGGCATAGGCAAAACCTCCGTTGACCGCGCCGTGCTGGCTGCCAACGAAAGGGCCATCAGCATGTGGGAAGTGCTCGAAGCAGCACCCATGTTCGGATTCAAGGCAGGCACGCTCCAGTCCATAGAGGAATTTGTGCTGATGATAAATTCTTTCAAAAGCATGCTCCCCCACAAGAACGCTTACGACGTAGCCTTCCACGTGGGCAAGCAAACCAATTTTGTAAAAGAGCTGTTCAACGATAAAAGCACCGAAGGCGTTCAGCGCTATGAGAACGTGCAGGAATTGCTGAACTCCATCAAAGAATTCACTGAAACTCCCTCCAATGAAGAAAGCGGTGAAGTGGGCGATAAGAGCCTGGCCGCCTACCTGCAGCAGATCGTACTGCTGACCGATGCGGACCAAAAGGACCCTGAAGCAGATACCGTGAAGATGATGACCATCCACGCCGCCAAAGGCCTGGAGTTTCCCGTGGTGTTTGTGGGCGGACTGGAAGAAGGGCTATTCCCCAGCGGCATGAGCATCAACACCCGCGAGGAACTGGAGGAGGAGAGAAGGTTGTTCTACGTAGCCATTACCCGGGCCAAGGGAAGACTCTATCTTACATACGCCAACTCCCGCTATAAATTCGGCTCGCTGACACAAAACGATCCCAGCCGCTTCCTCGAAGAAATACCCGCAGAGTACCTCGACAAGACATTTGCCGGTGGAGGCGTCCGCAACCAGGGCTCTTCCAACTGGGGCAATGCTTTCGAGCGGATGAACCGCGGCGGCTTCGGAAACAGCAGCAGCGGCAACAGTGCAGGAAACGCATCAAAGGAAAAAACCTATGTATCGACCCTCGCCAATAACAGCCGTCCCAAGGAAGTAGCGCACGTGCCTTCCGAAGATTTCGCCCCCAGCGACATCACAAAGCTTGAAGTAGGCCAGCGTGTAGAGCACCAGAAATTCGGCTTCGGTTCCGTCACTAAAATTGAAGGCTCCAATCACAACCCTGTGGCCACCATCCAGTTTGAAACCAACGGAGAGAAGAAGATCATGCTGAATTATGCAAAGCTGATGATAAGGTCGTGAGGCGTGAATCGTCAATCGTGAATCGTGAATGGGTCGTTGCGGGTGGGAGATGCTTGTTGAGCGTCCATGCTGACTGGAGCCGGGGAGAACCGGCAAAAAGACTAGTATGTTAGATGTTATAGGTCAGATATTCTGGTTTGGCATTTTGGCAACTCCCCTGGTAGCTTTTTCCATCGTCCGCAAGTCACCGCTTAGTTTACGGGGAAAGATTATTATCGGCATCCTTATCGCAGGCCTGTTCGGTATACTTTTCTTTTTTATAGCGTTCGCAATCGCTTTTAGAAATGGCCTGGGTCCGGGTTGATTTTTCTCTCTGCTTTATCCCCTTCTTTGTGAATCCTTCGTGTCCTTGCGCCTTGGTGGTTCAACCCCTTCTTTAACGACCTATTCACGATTGACGATTGCCGATTACCGATCCCCGCCTTATCTTACTCCGATGAAAATCTCCATCTTCTCCCTGATCCTGTTTATTTGCCTCTCTGCCCAGGCCCAGAAAAAAGCTCCACCGGCGGAACTCTATTATTTTTTTGGGAAGGACAGCCTTATTGGTGTGAAGGATAAGCAAGGCAAGATCATCATTCCCGCAAAGTTTGAGTATGCCTATTTCGATGAAGAAGATATGAGAGTGCAGGGCGATGTGATCCTGTTCTATAACAAGGATACAGTACCAAGAAGCAGCCTGGCACACAAGGAGATACTCAGCTTTTACGACAGGAACGGGCGTTTCCTGTTTCATCCCTTCATGTACGATGCCGGTCCGGATTACCTGGAAGAAGGATTTAGCCGCTACGTGGAAAATAACAAGATGGGCTTCCGCGACCGCAATAATAAAGCCGTTATACCCGCCCGCTATGATTTCGTAGAACAATTCGAATACGGTCTTGCCGCCGTGTGCATCGGTTGCCGCCTCTATGCAGATTCCACTATTGACGACGAGCACAATACCCGCCTGAGCGATGGCGCTTGGGGCCTTATCAACCAGAAAGGACAAGTAGTTGTTCCTTTAGGCAAGCTGGACTCATCCGGCCGCCGCTTCATAGACCTGACCACTGCAACGGCCAAACGCTACGCTCCTTTCCGCTACACCGAGTTTGAGAAAAGCCTTATCAAAAAAGCAGCCGCCGTTCCCGGGATTAAGCAATACCTCAATATTTCGGGCGGCGAGCCGAAAGCCAAATACATCTTCGAAATCGTTGAGCGCCCCTCCGCAAGCTTCCCTTACTACATGCTGAAAGCCTTCAGCATCAGCGAGGACATCATCACCGACGCCTACACTACCCTTGCCATCTCCAAGGACGGCAAAAAAATCTTCCGCTACTGGCAGTATGAAGACCAACTGGAACCAGTACAGGAATGGATAAAGAGAGAGGAAGAGGAAAGGAAGAAATAGCGGGGGAAGAGAGATTAACCGCCAGGACGCCAAGACGCGAGAATTCACGCAAAGCCGCAAAGGTAAAGGAGACGCAAAGGGATAGAGGCCGGAGACGGCTGACCACCGCATGGCTTCTCTTCTTTGCGTCTTTGCGTGAAATGTCCCCGCGTCTTCGCGTCCTGGCGGTTAAGCAAAATCTTCATCAAAGAACGTCCGCCCATCGGCTGAACGTGCACAGGCTAAAAGCCAACAGCTACCGGCCAATAGCCTTTCCGTTAATTTTTTTAACAACCCCGTTAAACTTTCGCGGTGTTCCACCAATCCTAGAACCCGAAACCTTAAAAAACACTTAACTATGAAGACAATCAAATCCGCAGCCTTTCTTGTAGCTGCCACGTTAGCCAGTACATTCAGCTTTGCACAACTCGGGTTAGGCATTACCAACAACACACAGGCAACAGTCACCAAATCGGTGAATGCCAACGCCTCCGCCCAGGCAGCCACCAATGCTGCAACAAGGGCTACTACAGCAGCAAAAACTACGGTTACGGCTACCGCAGCCAAGGCTGCCGAAGTAAAGGCAACAACGTCTACCGCAGCACAGGCAGCAGTGAACAAATCGGTTCAGGCAACTGCCGATGTAAAGAACACCGTTAAGGAAAGCGCCAATGTAAAAGCCAATGCACGTGTGAATGCACAGGCAGAAGTACACGCCTCCGAGCAGGCCAGGGCTAATGCCAATGAAAACTCCGCCGTATTTGGTACGAAGGCCGATGCGAACCTGCAAAGCGACGCACAGGCCGATGTGAACGTGGACGGCAGGAAAGCATTGAACAAGACCGAAGAAAAGCTGGACAAGGCTGAAAAGAAAGCCGCCGAGAAAACCGAGGCTACTGTTGAAAGAGCTAAGGAAACCGGCAAAAAAGTAAAAGCCGAAGGCAAAGAAACCACAGAGAAAGTAAAGAACACAAAGGTGAACGCCGATGTGGAAAGCTCCACTGAAGTGAAATCCGAATCCCGCGTGAAAGCTTCTAAAAATTAATTCTGCCCTGGCATAAACCATCCCGCCCTGCGGGGTGGTTTATTTTTCCTTACCCAAACCCTACTATATGAAAAAGCACAGCACCTTCGCCATCCTGTTTACCCTTTTTCTCCTTATAAATTTATCCTCACAGGCACAGTCGGACAGCACCGCAAAGGGCGGCATCAGGTTCAAGATCAGCGCCAACTACAACAGCAATCTCAATTACTACGGCCGGACCGACAGCCTGCGCAGCAGTGGCTTTTTCCCCCTCGGCGAAGTATGGCTTGGAAAGAATTTTTATGTGAATGCCGCCCCCATTTTCGTGAACAATAAGCTGGTGTCGATGGATTATGCGGGAACCGTGGCTACCCTGGGCTTTCAAAGCATTACCGATAAATGGCTCACCAATATGTACGTGCTTCGTCCGTTTTACGAGGAAGGCACCGACCTGGCGCAATCTGTCCTCAAAGCGCAGAGCGGCATCACCGTATCCAGGCTGAACAAGATTGTAAACGTAACGCTGGGCGGCGATGTGAAGTTCAGCGAAAGGACCGATTTTGGCGCGACGGCCGGCCTGGACCACCTGATACTGGTTTCCAACAAGGACGGCAGCGCTCTTGTACTCGATCCCGGCGCCTATGCCTATGCCGGAACGCAGAACTTCAGCCGTACCCGCCGCAAAAACAACTCACCCCTTCCTCTTCCCGGCAATGAAGAAACTGAAAGCGTACAGGAGTTCAACATCTTAGCCTTTGAATTCTCCATGCCTGTGGTTTATTCCAAAAATAAGTGGCAGGTCATTGCCGTACCTTCTTACATCCTCCCCCGCAACCTGCTCCAAGTTCCCAACCGCCCCGACGTTTCCGAGCAGGGAAAGAACACGTTTTATGCGACGGTTGCGTTGAAGTATAGCTTTTGAGAGAGTCCACGGTCCACAGTCCGCGGTCCACAGCCGGTCGTTTGCAGAGGACGGCCGCTTTCCGGCCCCTAAGCTTTTAAGCCAGAGTTATTAAGCTATAGCGTTTGATTTACCGCTTACGGCAAAAAGTGACTCATACTCCTAAGCGACCTGCTG
>DASWNB010000285.1:0-2334 GCA_036399455.1 Flavisolibacter sp.
TCTATGCCTTATTTGTTTACATCAGAGAGTGTTTCGGAAGGACATCCTGATAAAGTTGCCGACCAGATATCAGATGCCCTTATCGATCATTTCCTGGCCTTCGATCCCCAGTCAAAAGTAGCCTGCGAAACCCTGGTAACCACGGGTCAGGTAGTACTGGCGGGTGAAGTGAAATCAAGGGCTTACCTGGACGTGCAGGAGATTGCCCGCAGCGTGATCCGCCGCATCGGTTATACCAAGAGCGAGTATATGTTCGAAGCCAACTCCTGCGGCATCCTTTCAGCCATCCATGAGCAGTCTGCGGATATCAACCAGGGTGTAGACAGGAAGAAGAAAGAAGAGCAGGGAGCCGGCGACCAGGGTATGATGTTCGGCTATGCCACCAACGAAACAGAAGACTACATGCCCCTGGCCCTCGACCTGGCTCACAAGGTCCTCCAGGAACTGGCTGCCCTCCGCAGGGAAAACAAGCAGATCAAATACCTCCGTCCCGACGCCAAAAGCCAGGTGACGCTTGAATACGACGACAACAACAGGCCCGTACGCATCGACGCCATCGTGGTATCTACCCAGCACGACGATTTCGATACCGAAGCCAAAATGCTGGAGCGTATCAAGAAGGACATCATCAACATACTCATCCCCCGCGTAAAGGCAAAGTATAAGAAATACGCCAAGCTGTTCAACAGCGACATCAAGTACCATATTAACCCCACGGGCAAGTTCGTTATCGGCGGTCCCCACGGCGACACAGGCCTCACCGGCCGCAAGATCATCGTGGATACCTACGGCGGCAAAGGCGCCCACGGTGGCGGCGCTTTCAGCGGCAAAGACCCCTCGAAGGTCGACCGCTCCGCAGCCTACGCCACACGCCACATTGCCAAGAACCTGGTAGCTGCCGGTGTTTGCGAAGAAGTGCTGGTACAGGTATCTTACGCCATCGGCGTAGCCCAGCCCATGGGCATTTACGTGAACACCTACGGCACCGCCAAGGTGGACATGAGCGACGGTGAAATCGCCAAACTGGTGGAAGGCATCTTCGACATGCGTCCCTACTTCATCGAGCAGCGCCTGAAGCTCCGTAATCCCATCTACAGCGAAACCGCAGCCTACGGCCACATGGGCCGCAAGCCCGAAGTGGTGACCAAAGAATTCATCACTCCCGACGGCAAAGTGACCAAGAAAAAAGTGGAGCTGTTCACCTGGGAAAAACTCGACTACGTCTCCAAGGTCAGAAAAGCCTTCGGCGTTTAACCGGAGATAAGCATATTAACAGGAATCCCGCCTTACGGCGGGATTTTTTATTTCACCGCCAGGACGCGAGGATTTCACGCACTTGTCCCGACGCAGGCGGGAAAGACGCGAAGCACGCCAAGGCGCAAGGAGGAGGGACGTGGAGGGTAGAGAGGAATTTGGAATTAGGAGGCATTTCTCTATTCACCATTCACCATTCACGATTGACCATTCACGATTGACGATTGACGATTCACGATTCACGTCCTCCGTCGAAAAACCTACTTTTGCTGCGTGAAAAACTTCAGGAGCCAGAGCAGGCCAAAAAAATCTTCGTTATTGATCGGAAAGAAGGCGGTGGCGGAAGCCATGCGGGAGGGGAAAGCCGTGGAAAGGATTTATATCCAGAACAACCTTCCGCCAAGGGCGGTTGAGGAAGTGCTTTCGTTGTCGGAACAGTACAAGGTGCCGGTTAACCGGGTGCCGGTGGAAAAGCTCAACGGCTTTAATATAACAGGACACGAAGGCTGCGTGGGCCTGCTGGCCAAAGTGCAGTACCACGATCTGCAGGAAGTCATCTCCTTTGTGGTGGACAGCGGCGAGCCGCCCCTGTTCCTTATACTCGACGGCATTACCGATATACGCAACATAGGCGGCATTGCACGAACAGCTTTCTGCACCGGCGTGCATGCGCTGATCATCCCCGATAAAGGCGTGGGCATGCTGAATGAAGATGCCGTGCTTACTTCCGCCGGGGCGCTGGAGAAAATACCCGTCTGCCGCGTATCAAGCCTTATGAAAGCCGTGGACGAGCTGCGCCTAAACGGCATCAAAGTGCTGGCAAGCGAAATGACCGCAGAAAAAAGCGTGTTCGAAGCAGACTTCAGGGAACCCGTGGCTATAGTGATGGGCAGCGAGGAAAAAGGGATCTACCCCGCCCTCATGAAGATCTGCGACGAAAAATTTAAAATACCCATGGCAGGAGAGTTCGAATCGCTCAACGTATCGGTGGCTACCGGCATGATACTTTACGAAGCCATGAAACAAAGGATGTTGCCCAATGAATAATATACAACTCGTTGAATGCCCCCGCGACGCCAT
>DASWNB010000286.1:0-4917 GCA_036399455.1 Flavisolibacter sp.
TTTACCCCTGGGCTGTTAACTACAACGGCCTTCGCGATACAAAGCATGGTAGCTGGCAGGGCCAGTTCCTGGCCAACTTCAAAAGAGGTTCGGGTGATAACGCCGGTGTTGCCGGTGGCCTGAATGACCGAGCCATCTATACCGCCGAGGTAAAATCCTTCTACCCCAACGGCTTTGGTATCTATAACATGGCCGGTAACGTATCCGAGTGGGTGTACGACGTTTACCGTCCCCTCACCGGTATGGATGCCGACGACGTAGCTCCTGTCCGCGGTAACGTGTTCAAGAAGCTGTATGTTAAGGACCCCAACGCTACAGACGCCGCCGACCGTTTCGAAAGAGACAGCCTGGGCCGCGTGAAGACAGTTCAGGTAACCGACGAGGAAAGCCGCAACCGCCGCAACTACCAGCGCGGTAACGTGATCAACTTCCTGGATGGTGATACCCTGTCTCAAGCTTCTTACGGCTACGGCAGAACCACCCTGGTTTCCGACAAGTCAAGGGTTTACAAAGGTGGTAGCTGGAACGACCGCGCCTACTGGCTGAGCCCCGGCACCCGCCGCTACATGGAAGAAGACCAGGCCTCCAGCACCGTTGGCTTCCGTTGCGCCATGGACCGCATGGGCAGCCCTGAAGGCAACAAGCGTAAAACCGGTAACTTCTGGAAAACCCGCAAGCAGAAAAGATAATCGTCTTTCAATAAAAGAAAAGTCCCGCCTCCGGCGGGATTTTTTTTAACCGCCAGGGCGCCAAGACGCGAGGAAATTTCACGCAAGGCCGCACTTGTCCCGCAGAAAGCGGGAAAGAAGCAAAGAAGAAAGGTTTATATAGCTGTTGGTGTTAGCCGTGTACGTTCAGCCTACCGGCATTGTGCCCTTATCATCATTTCGCGCAGGCACTCTTTCGCGATCCTGCTCTGCTAACAGCTAGCGGCCAATAGCCAACAGCCTTTTTTGCTTCCTGGCGTCTTGGCGGTTAATCCAGAAACCCTCCTATTTTTGAGATATGAACATAGAGGAACTGTACAAGATCTATCTACAATATCCTTCGGTGCAGACAGATACGAGGAAGCTGAAGGAAGGCGACCTGTTTTTTGCGCTGAAGGGGCCGAACTTCAACGGGAACGAATTTGCAGCCAAAGCCCTTGAGGCGGGAGCCGCCTACGCAGTGATCGACGAAGCCAGTTATGCAGTGGAGGGAAAGACCATACTGGTGAATGATGGACTGGAGGCGCTTCAGCAACTGGCGAAGCACCACCGGCAGCAGTTCCAGATACCGTTCTTGGCCATCACCGGCAGCAACGGCAAAACCACTACGAAGGAACTGATACACGCTGTTCTTTCCTCTGCCTACCGCACCTATACCACGGAAGGGAACCTCAATAACCACATCGGCGTGCCGCTTACCTTATTAAAGATGCGCAGCGATGCGGAAATGGCCGTGATTGAAATGGGCGCCAACCACCAGAAAGAGATCGCCTCCTATTGCACCATAGCCCTGCCCACCCACGGGCTGATCACCAACTGCGGCAAGGCCCACCTTGAAGGCTTTGGCAGCGAGGAAGGCGTACGCAAGGGCAAGGGCGAGCTGTTCGACCACTTGCGCCAGAACGGAGGTACGGCCTTTATCATGCAGGACTACGATTACCTCCGCGATATGAGCCGGAACATTGCCGAAGTGGTGGCCTACGGCACAAAGGACGCCCCGCTTAGCGGCAACGTCACCCAAAGCGATCCGTTCCTGGAAGTAAGTTTCAGCCAAGGCTTTGAAGGCACTATCCGGACAAAGCTGGTGGGCAGCTACAACCTTCCCAACGTGCTGGCCGCCGTAGCCGTAGGCAGGTATTTTAAGGTGGAAGAAGAAAAGATCAGGCAGTCCATCGAAAACTACACACCTTCCAACAGCCGCTCACAGCTCGTGCGCAAGGGCTCGAACAATATCATCCTGGATGCCTACAATGCCAATCCCAGCAGCATGAGGGCGGCCATCGACAACTTTGCCCGCAGCGAGGCGGCAGACAAGATACTGGTGCTGGGCTCCATGGCGGAACTGGGCGACAGCACGCCGGAAGAGCACCAGGGCATCGTTGACCAGATTGGCTCCTACACCTGGAAGCACGTCATACTCGTAGGCGAAAACTTCAGGAACACCCGCCACTCCTACCACCAGTTCAGCAACCCCTCCGAAGCCGCCCAATGGCTGAAGCAGCAGAACATCGCCAACAGCTACCTCCTTGTAAAAGGCTCCCGCAGCACGCAGATGGAGAAGGTTTTGGAAGCGTTTGAGGTTTGAAGTTTGAAGTTTGAGGTTCGTAGGTGCGGTCAGTCATAGAGGGGGTAAGGTGCTAAGTAGAAAATGCTCAATATTCAATGTGTCAATCCTCAATTTTCAAGTAGTCTCCGATCTGGAACGAACTTGAGAATTGAGGATTGACACATTGAATATTGAATATTTTCCCTCCTAAACGGCCTCTGATAATAATGACTGACCGCCCCAAACGAACCTCAAACCTCAAACTTCAAACCTCAATCAAACTCCCACACCAAAGGAAATCGTACATTTAATACACCAGCTGCTGCTCTTGAAAAAGATTATCCCATATGGCCCGCTCATTCTCCTGGCCGTGCTGGTGCAATTCGGCGCACAGGCACAGTTCAGGGTGAATGTGAATACAACGGCTACGGACCTGGCCAGGATACTTGCGGGTAACGGAGTGCAGGTGTTCAATGCACAATTCACCGGCGGCAGGTCTGCCGCAGGCACCTTTACCAACTTCAACACCAACCTGGGCATAGACAGCGGCATTATTCTCACCAACGGGCTTTGCAAATTCCAGCCGCCCAATGCCTTCGGCACGGATACGGTTTCGGGGAGAACGGCCTCCAACGACCTGCGCCTGCCCGGCGATGCCGACCTGGAAAGCCTTATCCGCAACCTCGCTCCCACCTACGACGCTGCCGTTCTGGAATTCGATTTCATACCCGCAGGCGATACCGTGAATTTTCAGTTTGTATTTGCATCGGAAGAATATCCCAGCTACAACTGCACCCAGTACAGCGACATCTTTGCCTTCTTTATAACCGGCCCTGGATTTCCCCGCCCGAAGAACATTGCCCTGGTGCCGGGTACGCAAATACCGGTGGCCATCAACTCCATCAACAACGGCACACCCGGGGCAGGCGGCTCCCTTGCCAATTGCGCCCTGCTGGGGCCCGGATCGCCGTTCAAGCAGTATTACGTGGATAATACCAACAGCCCCATCGTGTACAACGGCATGACCGTCACGCTGGTGGCCGGGGCCAAAGTACAGCCCTGCCGGGTGTACCACCTCAAGCTTGCCATCGCCGATCTTTCCGACGGAGTTGTGGATTCGGGGGTGTTCTTCGAAGCCTCCAGCTTCAGCTCCACTTTTGCCACCATCCAGTTCGACGGCAGCAGGAACGCCAGCAATGAGCCTTATATCATCGAAGGCTGCGAGCCCGCCAATATGAAGTTTCTCTTCTCCCGCAAGGTGCAGTCGCCCACCGACCTTCTGGTAACGGTAAGCGGCACGGCCGATAACGACCTCGATTTCTCCATACCTATTCCCGACCTGGTTACCATACCTGCGGGTGATTCGGTGGTTGCGTATTCGCTGCTGGCCATACAGGACCTGCTTCCCGAAGGCGTGGAAAAAGTAAAGATCACCGTAGCCCCGCTCAACTGCTCCGATCCTGTGGTTACGGACAGCATAGAGATCAACATCATGGAGTACCTGCCGATTGGCATACGCCCCGCAGCACCGGTGATTTGCGAGGGGGAAAGCGTGAACTTCAGCATAGTAAATACCTTCCTTACAAATTTCAACTGGTCGCCGGCGCTTTACCTGGATAATCCCAACATTTCCAATCCCGTCTCCACTCCCGATACCAGCATACAGTACATCATTACGGCCGGACTGACCGCCACCTGTATCGGCAAGGATTCGGTATGGATAAAGGTGAAGGATACTTCCTCGGTACTTTACACCAAACGCGATGTCGGATGTACGCCCAACAGCGGTGAGATCAGGGTATTTCCCGGTTACGGCTGGGACAATCCCCAGTTCTCGATCAATGGCGGCCCCTGGCAGAGCGACAGCCTGTTTGCCAATTTGGGTGCGGGCACTTTCAAGGTAACCGTACGTGACGCCACAGGCTGCAGCGCATCGAGGACCATCAGCATCTTCCAGCAACCGCCGCTGGCCATTACCGGCATCAGCACCGAAACGGCTTCCTGCAACGGCAGTGGCGGCAGCCTTACCATTCATGCTACCGGCGGAGCACCACCTTACAGCTATTCCGTTACCAATACCAGCTTCCAGGCAGACAGCCTCTTTCCCGCCGTTGCGGGCACGTATACCGTTTATGTACGGGATGCCACAGGCTGCTCGGACAGCCGCAGCGTCACCGTAGGACAGGATGCCCCGATTAACCTTACGCTTGCCGTCACCGAAGATTCGTGCACGGGCCGCCCCGACGGAACCATTACGGTTACAGCCAATGGCGGCAGCAGCAGTTATTCCTATTCGCTCGATGGCACAACCTGGCAGCCTTCCAACCTGCTGAGAGCCGCCTCCGGCAATTACACGGTTTATGTACGGGATAATAAGGGATGCTCCGCACAACAGACGGTAAACGTTCCGTTGCGCAACACGCTATGGCTGCAAATGGGCAGCGGCGCCACTCTTTGCGAAGGTGCTTCGCTTCAGCTTCAGCCCCGCAGCAACGCTGCTTCCTTCAGTTGGAGCCCTGCCGCCGGGCTATCCGATGCTTCGGTGCTTCAACCCGTGGCCAGTCCTGCCGTCACTACTACGTACACGCTGCAGGTCCGTTCGGGGCTCTGCGAGGCCGGCGGACAGGTGACGGTTACCGTTAATCCCGCCCCTGTACCCGATGC
>DASWNB010000287.1:0-2587 GCA_036399455.1 Flavisolibacter sp.
CGCCTTCCTTGTCGGTTATTTCCAGGGTTACCTTCAGGGCGCCGGAAGCGGGGATTTCCCTGCCGGTGGTGGACTTGACGCTGATTTGCGGTACTGTCTCGAATTTATCTTTGTCGCAGCTTACGATCACCACGAGGACCAGGCAAAGAAGAAAAAATCTATTCATAGTTAAGAAGTGCTTTCAAATTTACGATATGAGCATGGAAATACCTAAAGCGGCGGAACTGGAGCAGGAGGTATTTTCCATCACTAACGAAAAGATGTTCCCCGGAATTGCGCTGGAGGTCTTTGCTTTTCAATATGCCCACAACCCGCTGTACCGCTCCTTCTGCGACGCTGTCCGCCGGCCGCCTTCCCACGTGAGCAGGGTGGAGGACATTCCCTTTCTCCCCATCTCGTTTTTCAAGTCGCACTCCGTTATGACAGGCAGTTTCGATCCGGCGCTGCATTTCAGGAGCAGCGGAACCACCGGCGCCTCTGCCAGCCGCCACCTTCTGAAGGATCCTCATCTCTACGAAAAAAGCTTCCTGCTCTGCTTCGAACGGTTCTACGGCTCCCCGGAAGAGTATTGCATCCTGGGCCTGCTGCCTTCCTACCTGGAGCGGGGCGATTCCTCGCTGGTGTATATGGTCAGCCGCCTGCTGGAGCGGAGCGGCCACCCCCTGGGAGGCTTCTACCTGCACGACCACGACCGCCTGGCCCAAACCCTCCGGCAACTGGAAGCGGAAGGCCGGAAGACCCTGCTCATCGGTGTTACCTATGCCCTTCTGGATTTCGCCCAGGCACACCCCATGCCCCTGAAATCTGCCATTGTCATGGAAACCGGCGGGATGAAGGGCCGTGGCCGCGAACTGGTAAGGTCCGAAGTGCATGGCATCCTTTCCCGTGCCTTCCATCTCCCTTCCATCCATTCCGAATACGGCATGACCGAATTGCTCTCCCAGGCCTATTCCCCCGGCGGCGGCCTCTTCCGGTCACCCCCGTGGATGAAAATCCTGGTCCGCGACGAAACCGATCCGCTTTCGCAGGGCGGCCCCGCGGAGGGTTTCACCTCCGGCGCCCTCAACATCATCGACCTCGCCAACCTTTACTCCTGCAGCTTCATCGCCACCGAAGACTCCGCCCGCCTGCACCCGGACGGCAGCTTCGAGGTCCTCGGCCGCCTGGACAACAGCGATGTGCGTGGGTGCAGCCTGATGGCAGTGTGATTTCACGCAAAGCCGCAAAGAAGATAACCGCCAGGACGCAAAGCCGCGAGGAAGGGTAAATAGTAAAGGCCGCTCCCACTAGAAGCCTTCTTCTTTTCTTTGCGTCTTGGCGTGAAATATCCTCGCGTCTTTGCGTCCTGGCGGTTAAACCCTACATTACAATAACGTGGATGCAGTTACTTAGAATAAACGAATATGTTGAAACGAAATACTTTCCTCCTCCTCTTCTGTTTGTTTTTTGGCTTAGCGGGGGCAGGGCAGGGGCTTACGGTGACGGCTTATTATGCGGGTGGGCCGAAGCAGGCGGACAGCATTGCCGCTGAAAAGATCAGCCATATCATCTTCAGCTTCTGCCACCTGAAAGGCAACCGCCTGAACGTGGACAATGCCCGCGATACGGCTACTATAAAGGCATTGGTTGGATTGAAGAAAAAGAACCCGGCCCTGAAGGTGCTGCTTTCCCTGGGCGGCTGGGGTGGCTGCGAGCCCTGCTCGGATGTATTTCTAAAAAAAGAAAACCGGAATGCTTTTGCCCGCTCCGTAAAAGAACTGAACGAATACTTTGGCTCCGACGGCATAGACCTGGACTGGGAGTACCCGGCCATTGAAGGCCATCCCGGGCATCCTTACCGGCCGGAGGACAAGGCCAGCTTCACCGCACTTGTGAAAGAATTGCGTTCCGTGCTGGGCAAGCGCTACGAGGTTACTTTCGCTGCCGGAGGCTTCCGGAAGTTTATTGACGAGTCAATCGACTGGAAGGAAGTGATGCCGCTGGTGGACCGCGTTTACCTCATGACCTACGACCTGGTGAACGGTTATTCAAAAGTCACCGGCCACCATACACCGCTCTACTCTTCGCCGCAACAGCCTGAATCCGCCGATGCGGCCATTAACCGCCTGCTGGCCCTTGGTGTTCCCGCCGGTAAGATGGTGATCGGTGCTGCTTTCTATGCCAGGGTTTGGGAGGATGTGCCGCCTGCCGGTAATGGCCTCTACCAATCAGGCAAATTCAAGGAAGCAACAGCATTCAAGGACATGCCCGCCGCCTATCCTGAAGACAAGGGGTTTGTCCGCTACTGGGATTCCACCATCAACGCTCCTTACATCTATCATCCCGCTCAAAAGCTCTTTATCACCTACGACGACCGCCGCTCGGTCATGCTCAAAACCCGCTACGCACAGAATCGTGGCCTGAACGGGATCATGTTCTGGGAGCTTACTTTGGATACGGGTAAGGATGGATTGCTGGAAGAAATAGAGAAAGCTGCGGGATTTTAGCTGCGGGCTTCGAGTAGCCCCGGTTCATCTTTATCAAGCGAAACGCCTTTCGCTTACGGAATGTGCTAACAGCCAACAGCTATCAGCCAACAGCTTTCCTG
>DASWNB010000288.1:0-2736 GCA_036399455.1 Flavisolibacter sp.
CGTCCTGCATGGTCTTGTTGTGGGAGAAAATGCTGTCGATCTTTTGCACCAGCTCGGTGGCGGTATTGGTGACGCTCATGGTTTTGTGGTCGTAATGCCATTCGAGGTCCCAGCCCATTACTATGAAGCCGGCGTTTTTAAGGGAGTCGGCGGCAACGGCGCTTTTTTTCAGGTCGGTGAAGCGGAGGCTGTCGATACGCCAGATGTTACGGCCGGGAGTGCGTACGATGGCGTTGGTAAGGCCAAGGCTGTCGTGTGCCCTTTTAAAATCGGCTACTACCGAATCGGGGTTTTCGTAAAATTTGTTGAAGCGGTTGTGCCAGCCGTGAGTGTAACTGTGGTTGCACAATTCAATGTGTTGCGCCATGCGAAGGCTGTCCCACATCCGGTTCTGCCCGGTGCTGGCAAACGCGTGTTCGCCAACGATAAAAAAGCTTACAGGTACGCCTTCATCCTTTACAATATGAAGCACGTTGGACGTTCCCTTGTTGGGACCGTCATCAAAAGTGATGTACAGCTTCTTTTTTGAGGATTTCTTTTTCTGCACGACGGGCGGCGGCGTTTTTTTGGCAACGGCAGCCGTGTCGGCGGGCTTGATGTCAACCTGGTAAGATCTCTGGGGTTTCTGGCAGGAGGGGAGAAAAATGAAAAGAGCAAAAGCGGTTTTGGCTAAAAGAGAGGCGGCAGAGTCGCCTTCATCATCCGGGGATTCCATAATGTTTGTTGGTTTTAATTCCTGGATGAATTTATGATGCGGACATAGGGGTTTGCAAATTTTGCTAGTTAAAGAAGATATAAAGAGAGGATGACCGGTAAGGGACCACCGATTACCGAGGGAGTCACAAAGGCTTTGGACGGAAGGAAGCACCAGGAAGGCCGGTAATCGGTGGTCGGTGGTCTCTTATCGTAGTCGGTTATTTAGAATTCGAAACCGTTCCTTTTGAAAGGCCTATGTTCAACCCGAAGATGGCAATGATATTATCCACCTGGGCGAAGTTCTTTCCAAACGAACCTACGATAGCCATGTTAGGGGTAAGCTGGTAGGTTGCTATGAAAGTGGTCCTGTCCGCGTTCTGCTTTTGCGAAATATCGCGGCGCTTTACATATTCGGCGGAGATGTTCAGCGGGCCTTTTTCATAATGAAGGGAAAGTCCATAATCGAAGAACGAAGAATCCCGCGGTGTCAGCTTCATTTCGTTTACAGCCCATGAATACCTTGCCACACCCACAAAGTCAAGCATGCTGTTGGAAGGCGACCACCTCAGGTTGGCCCACACGCCTGATTTAGTGGCCTCAAGATTCCTGAAGCTGTTGTTGCCTGAAGAGCCCAGTACGGCAGCCGCCAGCTCAAAGGTGAAAAAACCTTTCTTCTGCAATTCCTGCAGCTCCATGTAAGCTTTTCTCATGGCCGCCGTGTCTATGTCCATACCTATACCGGGAGTCAATAACCCGATGATCTTTTGTTCCTGCGCCAACAGTTTCCGGATATGGCTTTTGGAGTAGATCCTCAGCAGTTGTGTTCTCAAACCAGCGGAAAGGATGGAGGAAGTATCCGTTTTGAATGTTGCCGCTGAAATATTGAATGTTTCGATCAGCAGGAATTTCTTCTTTATCCAGTCCTCGTATTCAAGATCGGGCTTGTCGGTGAACCAGAAAGGGGTTGCTTCCAGTGCGCCGCCCTGCCACAGGTTCAGCAGGCTGACCCCGAAAGCTTTTGGAATGGTGGGCTTTTCCACGGACGAAGGAGCCTTGTCGGCAAGTACCAGGCCGGGAGAAGTTGGAATGAACAGGTCTTTAACCTCAATATCCTGTGCGCCGGCCGAGGTCACCAGGAGGAAAAGCAGCAGTACGATTGATGTTTTTCTCATGTTATCAGCTTTGAAAATTATATGTGGCAAGGCTGGATAATATGTCCCCGTCATTATCCACCTGGTCTTTGATCTGGAAGGAAGCCAACTGGTTTCCCTGCTCGTCGTGGAAGAGGTGGGTGAACACAATGCGGTTGATTGAAGCGTTGGAATCGAGCACGTTGGTCTGGACCAGGAGGGTACGGCCAGCCAGTGCACTGGCGGGGCCCATGTCCAGGTCGATGATCGTGCCTTTGGCCAGGGGCTGGCCTGCGTCTTTGAATTGAACTATAGACCCGCCTATCTGGGCATTGCCAATGGTGATGGTCAGGAAAACCCTGGAAGCAGATCCCAGTTGGATGTCCTGCGGTGGTTCGGTGCGTTTTTTTATATTCATGACTATGGTTTTTACCTTTGCCGGTACAATTTCCCCGGCAAAGCATGCTGTAAAGTTTTATAGGAAACCATTCCCCGCAAAGCGGGTTTTTGCCCTTTCCAGGCCTGAAAACACCTGGATCTCATGGGAGATATCTTTCGCAGTGCAGCGTAAAAAGTCAACACATTTGAAACAAAAATAATATATACCTCTTGCAAAACCATGTGCTGCTTGGTAGGGCGGAAGATTTGTGTTGGCTGTGCCGTGAAGAAAAGCTGTTGGCTGATAGCCGATAGCTGCTAGCAGTGCAGGTAGGAGGGGAGTTTATCCATAGTCATGAACATGGGACGATGCTCATGGCCGGACGTGAACAAGCCATCAGCCAACAGCTATCAGCCATCAGCTTGTTTGCGGCTTTCCCGCTTGCTGGGGACAGTGCGTGAACCCTTCCTCAACAAACCTTTAACCTTCAAAACTCCCTCCCACAACTTACCTTTGCGGAATGGAACGCAA
>DASWNB010000289.1:0-7839 GCA_036399455.1 Flavisolibacter sp.
AGGGGCGACTTTCTTCTCTTTGCGTCTTTGTTTTCTCTGCGGCTTTGCGTGAAACTATTTCTCGCGTCCTGGCGTCCTGGCGGTTAACCCCAATCCTAATTCCTAATCCCTAATTCCCCTATAGAAACTCCGCCTGGTCCAGCTTCTTCGCTATGCGAAAGGCCGAGTTGATGAGGCCCACGTGGCTGTAGGTTTGGGGGAAGTTGCCCCACTGCGAGCCGTCGAGGGCTACATCCTCGCTGAAGATGCCCAGGGAGTTGCTGAAGGTGAGGATCTGGTCCAGGTTTTTGATGGCGTCCTCCACCCTGCCTACGCAGGCCAGCGCATCGACGTACCAGAAGGCACAGACCAGGAAAGTGGTTTCAGGCATCCCGAAATCATCGTAGTGCTTGTAGCGGTAGAACAGGCCGTGCTCCGCCAGAAGTTCTTTTTCCAGTTGCTCGATATGGGTCTTTGCCCGCGGGTCGTTGTGCGGGAGGTAGTTCATGGTAATGAGCTTGAGCGTGCTGGCATCGAGGTTGGGCGTGCCGATGGCCTGCGTGTAGCAGCCGCGTTGCGCATCCCAGCATTTTTCGAGGTTGAGGGAAGCTTCGTGGGCCAGCGCCGCGGCCTTCTTCATGACGGCTTCATCCCTGAACTCCCTTGCTATTTTAAAAGCAGCCTTTGCTCCCGCCCAGTGGAACATCATGGTATAGGCAAAAATGAACTTGCTGTTGCGGAATTCCCAAAGGCCTGCATCTTCGGCGTGCATGGTCTTTTCAATCCGGTCGAGCAGCCAGGGAACGATCTTGTTGTAGCTGTTCTTCTTGGCAAAGGTGAGACGCTTGTCGATGTACAGCGGCATGAGGCTCACCAGCACCTGTCCGTACACGTCGTTCTGCACCTGTATATAGGCCTTGTTGCCGATGCGTACCGGGCGGTTGTTTTTATAGCCCGCCAGATCCAGCTCTATTTCGTGCAGGTCCTTTTCACCCGTAATGGAGTACAGTGGCTGAAGCGTATCGGTGCTGTTGCGAATGACGTTCTGTATAAAATCAAAATACTTTTCCAGTTCCTCGAAGTGGCCGATCTGGTTGAAGGCACGCAAGGTATAGTAAGCGTCGCGAAACCAGCAGAAGCGGTAGTCCCAGTTGCGGGTGCTGTCGTGGAATTCGGGAAGGCTGGTGGTTCCGGAGGCAATGATGCCGCCGGTGTCCTCGTACTGGTGCATCTTGAGGATGAGCGCCGAGCGGATGATCTGCTCCTGGTAGATGTTGGGAATGTAGCAGCCCTTCACCCAGTTCTGCCAGTAGCGGATGGTCTGCTGCAGAAATTCTTCCACCGTTTCCCTCAGCGGCGCTTCCAGCGGCTCGCCGTAGGTGAGCACGATATAACGGTTCTGGTCCAGCACGAAAGGCTGGCTTTGAAGAATGTAATTCAGTGAAATGTCCGTGGTCATCCGCACCTGCTTGTCAAGTCCCAGGAAACGGATATGGTTGCTGCCGGTGACGGTTTCGGGCACGATGCGGCCGTAATCGCCGCGGGGCTCGCAGCAAATGCGGATGCTGGGATCGCCGCTCAGCAATTCAATCTTGCGCATGAGCATCAGCGGCTTGAACTGGCGGTCATGCACGGTCATGCGGGGCGCAACATCATACACGCGAAAGCGGCCCTCGCTGTTATGGAACTCGGTGCAAAGCACGTTGGTGTTGGGAACATAAAACTGGAAGCTTTCATATTCTTCCGTGGCAGGCTGGATATAAAAATGCCCGCCTTTTTGCTCGTCGATTAGGGAACCGAAAAGGAAGCTGCTGTCGAAGCGCGGCATGCACATCCATTTTACATCCGCTTTTTTATCAATGTAAGCAAGGTAGGAGCAGTTACCGATAACGCCCATGTCGTACTTATGTATAGCCATACTGTTCTTTCTTAACCGTTGTTAAAAATCTCCTCAGGAAGGGGAACACCTCTCTTTGCGATAGTATCGTGTATTGTGCGGCCGTGTTGGCGCGGCCGATCTTGACCGTATATGCTTTTTCTTTCAGCGCACGGAACATATCCTCGTCAGTAGCGTCATCGCCCACGCAAAGGATGAAATCCGGTTCCAGCCGCTGGAGCAGCGTGGTGGCCGATGCGCCTTTATCTACCCCTACCATCCGCACTTCCAGTACCTTGTTGCCATCGATCACCTGCAGCGGCGTGTTGGCGGTAAGCTGGAGCAGGCTGTTCCTCAGCTCGCGGGAACGGATAAAGCCCAGCTCGGGGTTGGTGGTGTTGCGGTAGTGCCAGGCCAGCGTGCTTTTTTTCTCCTCGACAAAAGAGCCCATGCAGCGGTCAACAAAAAGCTGCATCAGCGGACGCACCTGCTCTTTCCATTCGGAGGTAACGGAAATAAGCTCCTGCCAGTCCTGCCCTTTGTATCTCACGCAGGCGCCGTGCTCCGCAATCATGTTAAGTGGAAGATGGCCCAGCCATTTTTCCAGCGTGTCCACATCGCGGCCGCTGATGATAACGATCTCATTGGCAGGGTCTGCCGCCAGTTGGCGGAGCAGCGTGATCAGTTCTTCACTCGGCGCTGCCAGCGAGGGCAGCTTCTGGTAAGGGGCCAGCGTGCCATCGTAATCCAGCAGCACGCAGCGTTTTTTTGCCTTGATGAAATCGCCTGTTATCTTCTGTATGTCTTCGTCTCTCAGAATCGTCACTTTTAAAGCCTCCTGTTCTTTTTTGGCCGCTGCAATCTGGTCCAGGAAATCATTCAGCCAACGGATCACATTGTACTCCGCCAGCCTCCTTTGCATATAGGATAGTCTTGACCGTTGCTCTATGAGCGGCATGGTAAGCGCCTGGTTGATAGCGCCGGCTACTTCCTCCGTATCGGCAGGGTTTACCAGTATGGCCTCGTTCAGTTCGCTGGCAGCGCCGGTCAACTCGCTCAATATCAATACGCCTTTGTCGATGCAACTGGCGATGTACTCTTTGGCAACAAGATTCATTCCATCGCGCAGCGGCGTGATAAGCGCCACGTCTGCCGCCTGGTAAAGGGCGCAGAGCTCCTCGAAATTAAGATGGTTATACCGGTAGAGCAGCGGCTGCCAGTGCAGGGTGGAAAAACGCCCGTTGATGGTGCTCACCTTTTCCTCTATCATGCGTTTCCGGTCGTTATAGGTAGGAATGGAATCCCGCGAAGGGATGACATTCAGCACAAACACTACCTTTTCGCGCCACTCGGGATACTCCTCGAGGAACTGCTCGAAGCCATCCAGGCGGTAGTTCAGTCCTTTGGTATAATCCAGCCGGTCTACGGAAAAGATCAGCTTCTGGTCATAAAACTTTTCTTCCAGTGCGGTGCAGACACCCACTACGGTTTCATCCGTACAGGCCTCCCTGAATTTCTGGTAGTCGATGCCGATAGGGAACTGGTCCACCTTTACAATGCGGCTGCCGTAATAGATGGTATTGAACTGGCTTTCCACCTGCAAGATCATCTTCGCCGACTGCACGAAGTGCTGCACGTAATCGTGCACGTGGAAGCCCACGAGATCTGCGCCCATCATGCCCTGCATGAGCTGCTTTTTACACTCGGATGGCAGCAGGCGGAGGATTTCGTAAGACGGGAAAGGTATGTGCAGGAAGAAGCCGATGCTGGCATCGGGCAGCACCTTTCGGAGCATATCGGGCAGCATCATCAACTGGTAATCGTGCACCCAGATGGCATCCCCGGGCTGGTATATCTCCCTTACTTTATTGGCAAAGAGCTGGTTTACTTTGCGGTAGTCCTCGAAATACTCTTTTTTATACTCCACCAGCGAGGGGAAATAGTGGAAAAGAGGCCACAGTGTAGAATTGGAAAACCCGTTATAATAATTGTGGTAAGCAGCCTTTTGGGGGAAGACAGGGACGATGCCGAAGTCCTGCGGCAGGGCCTGCTTATCCAGCGCTTCCTGCCAGTCTTCCTCGCTGGCGTCCATGCTGCCCACCCAGATATTTTCCGAGTAGGCGCCGCCACTCCCCTGTGTCTTTTCGAAATAGCTTTTGATGGCGGAGACAAGCCCTCCCGAGCTCTGCCTTACCGCTATATTTTCACCTGTCCTTTCTATCGAAAACGGCAGCCTGTTTGAAATAATAATTAATCTGCTCATAATTACGGCCTTAGCCGTAACGAAGTATCCAAAAATTAGACCATCGGGCGGGGTGGTGAATGGCGTGAATCGTCAATGGTCAATCGTGAATAAGAAAACCACGAAGACGCGGCGGACACAAAGGTGCACGAAGTAATCCTTTCCTTGTGCTATCCTTCGCGGCTTTGTTCCTTTGTGGTTCAACCTATATTTACCGTACAACAGCAAAGCAATCGACAATGAGGATAATAAGAACAGACTCGAACGACAAGGACTTCATAGAACTGGTAAAGCACCTCGACAGGGAACTGGCTGAGAGGGATGGTAACGAGCATTCTTTTTATGCCCAGTTCAACAAGATTGACATGATCAGGCACGCAGTGGTGTTGTACCAAGAAGAAAAGCCGGTAGCCTGCGGCGCCATCAAGCAATTCGACCCTGAGTCGATGGAGGTGAAGCGTATGTACACCCTGCCGGATTACCGTGGTAAAGGCTTTGGCTCGCTGATATTGGAGGCACTCGAAGCCTGGGCCGCCGAACTGGATTACCGCAGGTGCGTGCTGGAAACCGGCAAACGCCAACCCGAAGCCATCGCCCTGTACAAAAAGAACGGCTACGACATCATCCCAAACTACGGCCAATACATTGGAGTAGAAAACAGCGTCTGCTTTGAAAAGCATCTATAACCACGAAGACTCGAAGACACGAGGGCTGCACAAAGAGGTATTCTTTTGTATTTCTTTGCGTCTCTGCGTGAAACCCGCCTGGAGCTTGTAGCCTGCAGCTTGCAGCCGTCTTCTCATACTTCCAGTTCCATCGTTCTCCCGTTCACTTCAAATACTACTCTCGTTGGAAACGGAAGCGCTTTCCTGTCTACCGGGTACCAGTTGCGGTTGGTGGTGGAGATGATGAACAGTCCTGTATCCGTACCCACTGCCGCGAAGTTTTGGAGACGGGGTTGTTTTTTGAAAAGTTCGAGGCCGTATTGTTCGACGAGGTGGTCGGAGAAGGCGGCCACGTCTTCTACGGCAATGCCTGTTTCGCTGGCGTACAGGATGGAGGAGCCGGAGAAGGGTTCGGAAGACTGGCTGGGCACTTCGTAGCGGCTGATGAGTTCGAGTATGTTGCCGTTGTTGTCGTAGAAATAAAAGGAGCGGGCATCCCACCGCGGGTAATCGGCGATCATAGAATTATCAGAGACGGGCAGGATGGGTATTCTTTGGCTTGTCCAGTGAAACGCTTCCTCCAACTGGTTGTTGGGAATGTCAAAGGCAATGTGGTAGTAAGGCTCCGGCTCTTCGGTAAGCGTAAATGCCAGGCGTGTGCTGCCCATGAGGAAGGATATGGATGTTCCATTGATGGTGTCTGTGCGGGCATCCAGTTGTTCGGTGTAGAATTGCCTTGTGCCCTCGATGTCATTGGTAAGCAGGTGTATTTCCCGGATGTGCATGTTTGTTGTTTGGAGTGGTCTGTTATAGCAAGATAATTTATTCCTGCTGCCTGTAGCAGAGCAGTTACTAATTGAATAGACAACACCCGTAACGATGCAGATGCGAGAGGAAAAATTCTATTTTCATGCAAATGGAAGACACGATGATCGAGGCTTCGTGAAATGATTACCTTGCTGGTATAACCTTAAAGACTGCAGAGGATACGCACTTGTGCCTCACAAGGCGGGAAAGAAGCGAAGGCAACCGCAAGCTATGAACGCGCCTTTCGCCTTCTGCCCTTTACCTTTCACCTAAACTCCATAAAAATGGAAGCTGAAAAAGAATTGCTCTTATTCGGGCAGCAATGGGACGAAGCCATGATCGGCAACAATGCTGAAGAAATAGCAAAGTTCATGTCCGACGATTGGGTGATCGTTGGCACGGATGGCGGCATCACGCCAAAGGCCGCCTTCCTTCAATGGATATCATCCGGAGACCTGACGCACAACCGGATGGATTCGGACGAAACAAGGATAAAGGTTTACGGCGATTCGGCTGTGGTCACCAGCCGGGGAACAAGCGCAGGACATTACAAGGGAAGTCCGTTTCACTTTTATGAATGGTCAACCAGTGTTTTTATCTGGAAGGAAGGACAGTGGATCTGCGTCCTGACGATGCTGACACCCGCTCATAAAACTTCCTGATCCTCGCGTCCTGGCGTCTTGGCGGTTAAACCTCAGAGCCGTTCTTCCAGGTCCAGCCCAAATTCCCTTGCCGTGTGCTTCGCCACCTCATAACCCGCATCAGCATGGCGGATAACACCCATGCCCGGGTCGTTACGGAGCACGCGGGATAATCTTGCTGCCGCATCTTCCGTTCCATCGGCAACGATCACCATTCCTGCGTGGATGCTGTAGCCCATGCCTACGCCGCCGCCGTGGTGAAGGCTTACCCAACTGGCGCCGCCTGCGGTGTTCACCAAAGCATTCAGTATCGGCCAGTCGGCTACGGCATCGCTGCCGTCCATCATGGATTCGGTTTCTCGGTTGGGAGAGGCTACGGAGCCTGTATCCAAGTGGTCGCGGCCGATAACGATGGGCGCTTTTACCTTGCCCGTGCGTACCAATTCGTTGAAGGCAAGACCTGCCTTCTCCCGTTCACCCTGTCCCAGCCAGCAGATGCGGGCGGGCAGCCCCTGGAAGGCAATGCGCTCCTTTGCCAGCTTCAGCCAGCGCTGGAGCGATTTGTTTTCGGGGAACATGCCGCCAATGAGTTCATCGGTCACTGCAATATCTGCCGGATCGCCGCTGAGGACAGCCCAGCGGAAGGGGCCTTTGCCCTCGCAAAACAGCGGGCGGATATAGGCAGGCACAAAACCGGGGAAGTCAAAGGCATTCTCCAGGCCCCTCTCCTTCGCCCTTGCACGGATGTTGTTGCCGTAGTCGAAAGTGACAGTACCGCGCTTCTGAAGTTCCAGCATCAGCTCCACGTGGCGCGTCATGCTGGCGTATGCATAGTCAATGTACTCTTTCGGGTTCTCTTCGCGCAGCACCTTTGCCTGCTCGTAAGAAATGCCATGAGGCCAGTAACCGATGAGCGGGTCGTGGGCGGAGGTCTGGTCGGTGAGCACGTCGGGAGTGATGTTTCTTTCTATCAGTCTTTCCAGCAGGTGCACGGCAGTGCAGACCACGCCAATCGACAGGGCTTCGCCGCTCCTCTTGGCTTCAAGGGCACGGTCAATGGCCTCGTCTATATCTTCAATCAGCTCGTCGCAATAGCGGGTCTGGAGGCGTTTTTCAATCCTCCATCTTTCCACTTCTGCCGCCAGGCAAACTCCTTCGTTCATGGTGATGGCCAGCGGCTGGGCGCCGCCCATACCGCCGAGGCCGGCTGTGACGCTCAGTGTTCCCCTGAGCGTTCCGCCAAAATGCTTGTCGGCTAAGGCGGCAAAGGTTTCATACGTTCCCTGCACGATGCCTTGGGAGCCGATATAGATCCAGCTTCCGGCTGTCATCTGCCCGTACATTATCAGTCCCTTCTTCTCCAGCTCGTCAAAATGTTCCCAGTTGGCCCAGTTGGGCACCAACTGCGAGTTGGAAATGAGCACCCGGGGTGCATCCTTGTGCGTTTTGAGTATCCCTACGGGCTTGCCGCTCTGGATAAGGAGCGATTCATCGTTCTCCAATACTTTCAGCCCGGCAATGATGCGGTCCAGCGCCTCGAAATTCCGGGCCGCCTTTCCCCTTCCCCCATAAACAATAAGGTCATCGGGACGTTCCGCCACTTCGGGATCGAGGTTGTTGAGCAGCATC
>DASWNB010000290.1:0-4608 GCA_036399455.1 Flavisolibacter sp.
CTGCCTGGCGCATCATCCATACGGGGGGACGTTCCACTTTTTCTTTCCTGAGCGCCCTGAGCAGGAGGTCGTTCTTTAATTGGTTCATGAAGATTGGTTGCCGGGCCTTGCGGCGGGGCTTTATTTTTTGAAATAAGAATATACCGTCTCCATCATTTCTTCCTGGCTGGTGCCGGTACTGATGACCACTTTGTTTTTTGTATAGCCGGAAAGAACCTGGGCGGTTGTGTTGCCGAGAGTGAAACAAACAACTGCCGGGTCGAGTTTATTGGACAGGAAAAAACTGTCTACCGCGCTGGGACTAAAGAACAGTACGGCCTCGTAATCCTGTGTTATGGGCCGCGGCGTGCCGAAGGTTTCATATACTTCCACCTCGTGCACTATTATTCCTGCATCGCCCAGCATGCGGGGCAACTCCGGCCTGCGCAGGTTGCCGCAAAAGAACACCACTTCCTTCAGCTTCCGTTCAATGATCTTTGTTGCCAGCTCAGCGGCGTTGGCTGCCGTAGCGGCTATGGCTTCGGCCGGAAGAAACCTGCTTACAGCGGTCTTTGTCCTGCCATCGAGTGTGAACACGTTCCACTGCGGCAGTCCTTTCTTATCATGATGAAGTATGTCTTCCACAATGTCCACTGAATGGGTGCTGGTGAACACCACGTTGCGGCGGTGGCCTTCAGCGTATTTCAGAACCTGCTGGCGGGTGCGGGGATCTTCAACGGGAAAGATGGCAGTCAGCTCCTCGGTGATCAACTCGAAGGCGGCGTCTGCATTTTTATACAGCTCGTCCGTCAGCCTTTTGGTGGTCAGCACCCTATGCTTTGTCATGAGGAATATCTTTTTGGCGGATCTGCTCCACTATTTCCGTGCCGCCATTCTGGAGCAATTCGCCGGCAGCCTTCACACCCAGTGCGGCCGCTTCCGCCAGGGGCGCCGTTCTTTCAACCTCCGCTTTCATTTTTCCATCAGGGCTCAGGATGTTTCCTTTCAGGTACACCTGTCCCTCTTTTATTTGCGCCAGGGCGCTGATAGGCGTGGAGCAGCCTCCCAGCAGCGTTCGTAAAAAATCTCTTTCAATGCCTGCGCACAGCGCCGTATGCTCATGGTTGAAGGTGCGGCAGGCTTCCAGCGTTTCTTCATCCTCCACACGGCACACCACCATGATGGCCCCCTGCGCCGGGGCAGGCAGCATCCAGTCGAGGTCAATGGAATTGGCGGGCCTCAATCCAATCCTTTCCAGCCCCGCGGCCGCAAAGATGGCCGCGTTCCAGTTGCTTTCTTCCAGCTTCCGCAACCTCGTATTCACATTCCCCCGCAGGTTCTCTATCCTGTGGCCGGGGTATCGGTTCAGCCATTGCGCAATGCGGCGGATGGAGCTGGTAGCAACCGTTAGGCGACCACCGATGACCGATGACCGAGGAGGGATAACCGATGACGGATGACCGATGACCGATGAGGGATGACTGCTATCCGATGGAGGGACTGCACCTGAAGTTCGGTTATCGGTGGTCGCTAACCGGTTATCCACTTCCATCAGCGCAAGATCTTCTTCGCATTTATAAACTAAAATATCTTTATACGATGCCCTTTCCAGGACTGCCGCCTGCCGGATTCCGCGGGCCATAGCCGTGGGCACATCTTTCATGGAATGAACGGCAAGATCGATGCGGCCGCTGAGGAGGGCGGCGTCGAGGGTTTTGGTGAATACGCCCTGTACACCCAGCTCGTAGAGTGGAGTTACGGTATCTACGTCGCCTTCGCTTTTGATGTAAACGAGCTCGGAATCGCAGCCTGCTTTTTTAAGGAGGTCCTGCACGGTGGTAGCCTGCCAAACAGCCAACTGGCTTTCCCTTGTACCGATCCTTAAAACTTTGCCCTTAGTTAGCACGTATGAAATCATTAATGGCTGCAATGTACTGACATCCTCCCTGGTAACGGGTCCTGATCTTGCCGGCCGTATCGTTCAGCACCCGCTGGATGCGTACGTCAACGGTTTTGGAGCAGGCGGTTGTCGTTTTGTGCAGGTATTGGGGGTGGGAATAGATCTGCTTGAGCTTTACCTTGAGGTCCTTCAGCAGGGGAGCATGGCGGCGCATGTCGCACCACTCTTCAAATTCCTTCATCAGCCCGGCAATGATGGCCCTTGCCCTGGGAACCTCGGCTTCCCTTTTTTTCAGTGTTTCGTCCTTCATGCGGGAAAGCTCGTCCACGTTCACCAACTGTACGTTGGGAAGCGCCTGTGCGGCTTCTTCCACGTTGTAGGGGATGGACAGGTCAACGATCAGCTTCTGGTGCTGGCCTTCAAGGTGTGCTTTCAGGATGGTGGGATCGGCGGAGTTGGTGGCTACCAGGATGATATCTGCTTTCGCGATTTCTTCCGCCAGGTTTTGGAGCGGCGCCCATTGCAGTCCCAGTTCACCGGCCAACCCGGCTGCTTTTTCCGGCGAGCGGTTGATGAGGGTGATGCGGTCCGTTTCGAGGTAATCCACCAGGTTCTTGCAGGTGTTGCGGCCAATTTTGCCCACACCCAGCAGTAATATGTTTTTGGAAGAAAGCTGCTGAACGGTTTGCCTGATGTATTGTACGGCGGCAAAGGAAACCGATACGGTTCCGCCGCTCAGCTCCGTGTTGTTCTTGATAGTTTTTGAAGCCTGGAGCACGGAGTTGATGAGCCTTTCGGTGAAGGCGCCTACGAAACCCTGTTCTTTTGCGAATTTAACGGCGGTCTTGAGCTGTCCTACTATTTCATAGTCGCCCAGTATTTGCGAGTCGAGGCCGGCGCCAACGTTGAAGACATGCTCCACGGCGTCCATGCCATTCCTGATGTATGCGGATGATTTAAAAGAGGATGCGTCGCCCGAAGTTTCGGAGCAAAGCAGGTGTATCAGTTGATCGGCGTTGTGGGCGAATCCGTAAATTTCGGTGCGGTTGCAGGTGGAGAGTATGAACATCTCGTTGAGCCCTTGAGCGGCGGCTTTTTCCAGGATGCTGGCATATTGTCCGTTACTGATTGCGTACCTGCCTCTCGTGGAGGCTTCGGATTTTTTATAGTTGATCCCTGCTACAAAATAGTTCGATATGTCCTTGTAATTCGTCGTCTCCATTCCATCAATTAGTAAGCGATCACGATGCAAAAGTAATTTCGCAAATCCGAAGATTCAGTAAGGCAGTGTCATTGCTCTGTCATTTCAAACGCTGATTTTCATCATGTTAAGTAGAAACACAAGCCGGCGTGAACATTTTATGACATTGGTTGTCATCTGCTTGAAATCTCCGTGGGTTTAAGCTTTTTTAACCGCAGGGTGCAAAGGTGCGCAAAGCGGATTTCACGCAAAGGCGCAAAGGAAAGGCAAAGGAGGGGTCGTTTGAACTACAGTTTCTCCTTTGAGTTTCTCTTAGCGTCCCGGCGCCTCTGGAGCTGCAAACCTGAGAAGAGCGCAAAGAAGACCTTGAGCGGCCTTAGAATTTTGCGGGAGCCTGCGACCTCCTTTGCGTTCTTTCCTGGTGATAACTGCAGAGGCGCCGGTACGCTAAAAGAAGCACGAAGGAAAAGATTATAGTTCAGGCGACGATTTCTTTGCCTTTCCTTTGCGCCTTTGCGTGAAATCCTCTTTGCGTGCTTTACGGTTAAAAAAATTTAAATCCACGGAACTTCATTAAAAGAAAGCAAGCGAGTTAAACCTCCAAATGATGCTACTTTTGCCATTCAGACCTGAGCATGAAGAGAGCTGTTGTTTTAATGAATCTCGGTTCGCCCGATTCCACCGAAGTAAAAGATGTCAAGCGCTACCTCAACGAGTTCCTGATGGATGCCCGTGTGATCGACAAGCCCTGGCTGTTCCGGGCAATGCTTGTGAAGGGCATCATCGTTCCTTTCCGTGCACCCAAATCCGCCGAAGCATACCGCTCCATCTGGACAGACAAAGGCTCGCCGCTCATCGTTATCAGCCGCCAGCTTCGCGACGCGCTGAAGAAAGAAATAGATGAACCTGTGGCGATCGCCATGCGCTACGGCAACCCATCTCCCCAAAAAACTTTCAGCGAGCTGGCTGCACAACACCCGGGCCTGGAAGAAGTAGTGCTGGTGCCCATGTACCCGCACTATGCCATGAGCAGCTACGAAACCGCGGTGGAGTATGCAAAGGAACATCACAAGAAAGGCGGCTACGGTTTTTCGCTGAAGGTCATCGAGCCATATTATAATAGGGAAGAATACCTGCAGGCGCTTTGCGCCTCCATTGCTCCTTACCTGCAAGGCGAGTGGGATCATATTTTATTTTCCTACCACGGTGTTCCCGAAAGGCATATCCGCAAGGGTGATATTACCGGCAATCACTGCCTCAAAACTCCCAACTGCTGCGAAACGCCTTCCGAAGCGCACCGCTATTGCTACCGCCACCAATGCCTGGCAACAACCAAACTGGCGGCGGAGCGACTGGGCATTCCCAAGGAAAAATGGAGCATGTCTTTCCAGTCCCGCCTGGGGCGTGATCCCTGGCTGCAGCCTTACACGGCGGCCCGCCTGGCAGAACTTCCAAAACAGGGAGTGAAGAAACTGCTGGTAGTGTGCCCCGCCTTTGTAAGCGACTGCCTGGAAACGCTGGAAGAAAT
>DASWNB010000291.1:0-5894 GCA_036399455.1 Flavisolibacter sp.
GGACGGCTCCTTTTCCAACCACATACTGGAAATGGATGTGGCGCTGGCAAACGGCGATGTGATCACCTGCACCCGCAACAACGAGTTCAGCGACCTGTTCTGGGCTACCTGCGGCGGCATGGGCCTTACCGGCATCATTACCCGTGTGACATTCGACCTGAAGAAAATTGAAACCTCTTACATAAAGCAAAAGCAGATCAAGGCAAAAAACCTTGAAGAAGTGATACGCTTGTTCGAGGAAACAAAGCATTATACCTACTCCGTTGCCTGGATCGACTGCCTGAAGAAAGGAAAAGGTTTCGGGCGGAGCATACTGATCCTTGGCGAGCACGCCAAAGTGGAAGAGCTTCCCGAAAGCAAGAAGAAAGCTCCGCTGGCGCTGCCTAAAAAGAAGAAGATCACCTTCCCGTTCAACCTGCCGTCCTTTGTGCTGAACCAGTTCACCGTAAAGGCGTTTAATTTCCTGTATTACGGGAAGAATTTCAAGCGGGAGATCAACAACGTGGTCACCTACGAGCCTTTCTTCTACCCGCTGGATGCCATCCTTCACTGGAACCGCGGCTACGGCAAAAAAGGATTTGTTCAATACCAATTCGTGCTGCCGCTGGAAAGCAAGCAGGGACTGGTGGAAATACTGAAGCGCATCAGCGATGAAGGACTGGGTTCTTTCCTGGCCGTACTGAAAATATTCGGCAAGCAGGACGACCTTATTTCCTTCCCCACCGAAGGCTATACCCTGGCGCTGGACTTCCCCGTGCGGAAAGGACTTTTTGAATTCCTGGACGAGCTGGACGAGATCGTGCTGAAGTACGGCGGACGCCTTTACCTTTCAAAGGATGCCCGCATGAAGCCCGAAATATTCTGGCGCAGCTATGAGAATGCCCAGCCTTTCCTTGACGTGGTAAAAAAATACAACCCGCGCTTTGCTATCAATTCCATACAGGCCCTCCGCCTGAACATCACTCAATAACCACACATGCCAACGATACTGATACTGGGCGCCACCTCGGATATAGGCTATGCCATCGCCAGGAAGTACGCCTCGGAAAAATATGATGTGCAACTGGCAGGACGAAACACCGGCCAACTGCAACCCCTCCAGTCCGACCTGCAGGTACGCTACAAGGTGAACTGCACCATCCACCGCTTCGATGCAGTGGATTTTGATTCACACGCTTCCTTCTACCAAAGCCTTACACCAAAGCCCGACATCGTGGTGTACGTGGCGGGCTATATGAACGACAACGAGGCCGTGATAAAGGACTGGAACGAATCGGCCAAAACCATTCACACCAACTTTACCGGCGCCGTATCGCTGCTGAACATCGTGGCCGATGATATGGCTGCAAAAGGGTCCGGCACCATCGTGGGCATCAGCTCCGTGGCGGGACAAAGGGGCAGGCAAAGCAATTACGTGTACGGCAGCGCCAAGGCAGGCTTCACGGCTTACCTTTCCGGTCTCCGCAACAGGCTGTACCACCACAAGGTGCACGTGCTTACCGTGCTGCCCGGCTTCGTAGCTACCAAGATGACCGAGCACCTGAAGCTTCCCGGCCTGCTCACCGCACAGCCCGACCAGGTAGGCGATGCCATTTACAAGGCGGTGAAAAGAAAAAAGAACGTCATCTATGTAAAGTGGTTCTGGCGTTATATCATGACCATCATCACCAGCATCCCCGAGCCCATGTTTAAAAAACGGAAGCTGTGAAAAAGGAGATTGCTTTTTTTGACTTCGACGGCACCATTACTACAAGCGATACCTTCCTGGACTTCATCAAATTCAGCAAGGGAACGCTCCGCTTTTACCTCGGCTTCCTGCTGCACAGCCCCTGGCTGGCGGCTTTCAAGCTGAAGCTCATCTCCAACCAGTCGGCCAAGGAAAAGATATTGAAGTACTATTTCGGCGGCATGCCTGCGGCTGATTTCGAGCGGCTTTGCCGGGAGTTTACGGAGAAGGTAGTGCCAAAGCTCATCCGCCCCAAGGCATTGGAAGAGATAAAGAAATTCCAGCAAGCGGGCACGGCCGTAGTGATCGTTTCGGCTTCGCCGGAGAACTGGATAAAGCACTGGGCGGACCTGTTGAAGGTGGAGCTCATCGCCAGCAAGCTGGAGATAAAAGAAGGAAGGATAACGGGGAAGATCATAGGGAAAAACTGCCGCGGCCCCGAAAAAGTGCGCCGCATACTGGAGAAATACCAGGTGAAGGACTATGAAGTGATCCATGCCTACGGCGATACCAGCGGCGACCTGGACATGCTGAAGATGGCTACCAATTCCTATTTCAGACCGTTTCGCTCATAGAACTGCTTTGCGTTTCTTTGCGTTTACTTTGCGTTCCTGGGGGTTAAATTATTGAACCGCAAAGAACGCAGAGGCGCCGCAAAGAAGCGCAAAGGGTTGCCTGCAGGCCATAAAACCCGCGCTGCTGCTAGTAAAAACTGATTATTGTAACTATATTAGCGACCCGGACGAGAGACCGTGAAGTCCGGAAGCGATTATTGAAACCATCCCTGTGTAAAGAACCCGTGAAGAGACGATTTGCTTTCAATAATTAAAAACATCATTCATGAACCTTACCCTTGACAAAACGGAAAAACATGCGGATAAGCATACGCTTCCCCTTATCAAAGGAAGGGATATCGTAGTGATCGGCCTCCAGCCCTGGTATTACGAGATCGGAAGCAATTGCAAGAACATCGCGACCCAACTCTCCAAACACAACAGGGTCCTGTACGTAAACCTTCCCATCAACCGCAAGACCTGGCATTCCAAAGAAAAAAATCCCGGCATCACACTCCATTGCTCTATCATTAAGGAGAAAGGAAAGCAGGTGCAGGAAGTAAAGGAAAACCTCTGGCAGCACTATCCCACCTCCGTGGTGGAATCCATCAACTGGCTTCCTTCCACCGCCGCCTTCAAGGCAGTGAACCGCCTCAACAACCGCAGGCTGGCAAAGGATATCCGCAAGGCCATGAAGGAGTTGGACTTTAAAGACATCATTCTTTTTAACGACAACGATTTCTTCAACGGCTACGGCCTCAAGGAGCTGCTGTCGCCTTCCCTGTACATATACTATTGCCGCGACTACCTGCTGGGCTACGACTACTGGAAAAAGCACGGCCATGTGCTGGAGCCCGAACTGGTAAAGAAAGCCGATGTGGCCGTCGCCAACTCGGTTTACCTGTCCGACTACTGCGCCAATTACAACCAGAATTCCTATTACATAGGCCAGGGCTGCAACATAGAGCTGTTCGACCATACCGTGGTGCACGGCATTCCGAAGGACCTCGGGTCCATTCCTTCGCCCATCATAGGCTACGTGGGAGCTGTTATCAAGGAAAGGCTGGATGACAGGATCATAGAAGAAATAGCAAAAGCCAACCGCGAATGGAGCGTAGTGCTGGTGGGTCCGGAAGACGAGTTTTTCCGCAACAGCCGCCTGCACCTGATGCCGAACGTTTACTTCCTGGGACGAAAGCCCATCGAGGAGCTGCCCGCTTATGTAAACGGCTTCGACGTGTGCATCAACCCGCAGCGCATCAACAATATTACCATAGGCAACTACCCGCTGAAGGTGGATGAGTACCTGGCCATGGGCAAGCCCGTGGTGGCCACCCGCACAAAAACCATGGAGCTGTTTGCCGGGCATACCTACCAGGCCGATACGCCCGAAGAATACCCCGCACTGGTGGCGCAGGCACTGGAAGAGGATAATGAAGAAAGACAGGCGGAAAGAATTGCTTTTGCACGAAACCATACATGGGAGAACAGCGTAGGTGAGCTGTACCGTGTAATGGCCCAACATCTTAAAAATTGAAATCGCTTAATATGCAAGTGGCTGCAGAAAAAGAACAGAACTGGGACGTTGTGATAGAGAGCAGGAACAGCCTGTTCGATTTTAAATTCAGGGAACTCTGGGAGTACCGCGACCTGCTGTTTTTGCTGGTGAGAAGGGATTTTATCGCCTTTTACAAGCAAACCATTTTAGGGCCTATCTGGTTCTTCCTCCAGCCGCTGATGACGATGGCCATGTTCGTGATCATCTTCTCAAGGCTGGCCAACATTTCTACCAGCGGCATACCCGCCCCCTTGTTTTACATGGTGGGCATCATTTCATGGAACTACTTCGCGGAGTGCCTGCTAAAGACCTCCACCGTGTTCAAGGACAATGCAAACGTATTTGGAAAAGTATATTTCCCAAGGCTCATCCTGCCGTTCAGCATCGTGGCTTCCAACCTGGTGCGGTTTGGCGTGCAGTTCATCCTGCTGGTGATCATGATCCTGTTTTACACCATCTTCAGGCCGGAGGAGTTCAGTTTCCGGTTCAACATTTACCTGCTGCTGCTGCCGGTGCTCATCGCCCTCATGGCCCTCTTTGGCCTGGGCATGGGCATGATCATCTCCGCCATGACCACCAAGTACCGCGACCTTGTGTTCCTGGTGACCTTTGGCGTGCAGCTCTTCATGTATGCCACTCCCGTGATCTACCCGCTGCACGCAGCACCCGATTCCATAGAGAGCATCATCCGCCTCAACCCGCTCAGCTCCATCATCGAGGGGCTGCGGCTGGCTATATTAGGCAGGGGCGATTTCGACCCGGGCTCGCTCCTCTACTCGGCAGGCGTGATACTGGGCATGACCTTTATCGGCATCCTTATCTTTAACAAGACCGAGAAAAACTTTATCGACACCGTATAATCATGAGCAAGCAATTAGCTATAAAAGTGGAAGAGCTTTCCAAGGTGTACAACCTCGGCGAGATCGGCACGGGAACCATATCGAGGGACCTCGAAAGATGGTGGGCCCGCAAGATGGGCAAGGAAGATCCCTACCTCAAGATCGGCGAAAGCAACGACCGCACCACCAAGGGAAGCTCCGGCATCGTGTACAGCCTGCGCGACATCAATTTTGAAATCGGGCAGGGCGAAGCCGTGGGTATCATCGGCAGGAACGGCGCGGGAAAGTCCACGCTGCTCAAGATATTGTCCCGCGTTACATCACCCTCCACAGGCCGCGTTTACCTCAACGGCCGCGTGGCCTCGTTGCTGGAAGTAGGCACGGGCTTTAACCCCGAGCTGACCGGCCGCGAAAATATTTACGTGAACGGCGCCATCCTGGGCATGAAGAAAAAAGAGATCACCCGCAAGTTCGACGAGATCGTTGAGTTTGCAGGCGTGGAGCGTTATATAGATACACCCGTAAAGCGCTACAGCAGCGGCATGTACGTGCGCCTGGCCTTTGCGGTGGCCGCCCACCTGGAATGCGAGATCCTGATAGTGGATGAAGTATTGGCCGTAGGCGATGCGGAGTTCCAGCAGAAATGCCTGGGCAAAATGGGCGGTGTGATGAAGAACGAAGGCCGCACCATCCTCTTTGTAAGCCACGACATGAACGCGATTTCGAAGCTTTGCACCAAGGGCATCATGCTCCACCAGGGCACGGTGAGCCGCATGGGCGATGCGGACGATGTGATCAACGATTACATGAACCGCAACGTGGGCGAACGCATGAACTACGAGTTCACGGGCACCAGGTCGCAAGGCATGTATTTCAAAAGCATCAGGATAGTGAACGCGAAAGGTGAGCCCTGCAAAACCTTTTATGTTGACGAACCCATCTTCGTTTCCTTCGAGCTGGGCATCAACGATCCCGACTTCCGCTGCGACCTTTTCCTGACCGTGCTGGACGCCAAGAAGCGCCGCGTGTTCTCCTGCGAAACTTCGCGCCTGGGCGCCAAACTTCAGCTTCGCCTGGAGCCTTACCAACTGGTTCGCGGCAACTATTCCATCGAAACCTTTCTCAACATACCGCATGTGACCAAGGTGGAGTTCATCGAGGACATCTGCGACTTTACCGTCATCGACCACGTATCACCCATGATGAAGCACGGCCAG
>DASWNB010000292.1:0-4083 GCA_036399455.1 Flavisolibacter sp.
GCTTTCCTCTTCACCCACCAAGCACGGCGAGGTGATGGCGCTGGGACTGCCCGTAATTACCAACACCGGTGTTGGCGATCTTGAGGAAATAGTAGAGAAATACGATAGCGGCTTTCTCGTCCGCCATTTTACCGACGAGGAATACGAAGAGATCATTGACAAGCTGCTTACCACCCAATTTGATAAAGAGAAGATCCGCCAGGGTGCGTTCGAGTTTTATTCGCTCCAGAACGCCCTTGAAAAATATGCTTCCGTGTACCAGAAAACCATAGGAGATGCCCGATAAGATTACCTGCACCGCCGTGGTGCTGACCTATAACCGCCTTCACTGCCTCAGGGAATGTATTGCCGCCATCAGGGCACAGACCCGTTTGCCGGACAGCATCATCGTGGTGGACAACGGCAGCGCCGCCGATACCGGCGATTGGCTGAAGCAGCAGCAAGGACTGCATATTGTAACCATCATGCCCAACATCGGTCCTGCCGCCGGTATGAAACGCGGCCTCCGCGAAGCATTTGAGCTGGGCTTCGACTGGATCTGGTGCATGGACGATGATGGCCTTCCCGACCCCCGTGCGCTGGAAGTGATGCTCCAGACAAAACCTGAAATGATAGGCATCAAGAACTCCGTGGTATTGGACATCAAGAACCGCAAAGACATTGTGTTCAAGCTTCAAGGCGGCTTCAAGACCATCGACGACATAAAGGAGCCTTATGTTCCCGGCGACATCAATCCCTGGAACGGCACACTGATTCACCGTAGCGTGATCCAAACGCTGGGCTATCCCCGCGAGGAGCTGTTCCTGTGGGGCGAAGAAACCGAATTTTACTACCGCGTGAAGCGCTCGGGCAAGTTCGAGATGATGAGCGTCCGTGACAGCCACCATTTCCATCCAAAAAATGCCAGCCAGTTTTACAAAGGTGATTGGGATGTGAAGACCAACTGGCGGGCTTATTACTTCATCCGCAACCGCTTCGCCATCCTCCAAAGCAAGCACCGCACCAGGGCAGGCGCTTTGAGCGAATACATGGTCTTTCTTTCCGGCCTCACCTTTTTTGTCATGACCCGCCAGAAGCAGAACAAGGCAAAAAAACTCAAACTCATCTCCATCGGCGCCCGCGATGCCATCAGCGGCAATTTCCGCAAGAGCTACCCGGAGGTAGTGAAGCTGGTGAGTGAGTTGTAGGGTAGAAGGCTGTTGGCTGATAGCCGATAGCTGTTGGCCTGTGAGAGTACCGCCTATGAGCAGCATGTTTACTAAACATGAATTTGCGCAAGTTCCTTGTCGGGGCACGGCACTGCTAAAGCCATCAGCTATCAGCCAACAGATGTTCTTCCCTTCTTCGCCTTTCCCTGAAACCACTCTGCCTCTTCGTGAACCCGCCTTCCGCCTTCTACCTTTTACCTTAACTCTTACCTTTGGCCCTTTATGATTCATTTCCATTCCCTGCAGGTAAAGAAAGTCCGGAAAGAAACGGAGGATTGTGTTTCTATAACTTTTGATGTACCCCCGGAACTGAAAGACACCTTCCGCTTCAGGCATGGGCAAAGCCTTACCCTGAAAAAGCACCTGAACGGCGAAGAGCAGCGCCGCACTTACTCCATCTGCAGCGCCCCGCAGGATAATACGCTCCGCATAGCCGTGAAGAAAGTGGAAGGCGGCGTCTTTTCCACCTATGCCAACGAGGAGCTCAAGGCCGGCGAATACCTTGAAGTAATGCCTCCCGTGGGCCGCTTTTACACCGAGCTGCACCCTGCCCATAAAAAGAACTACGTGGCCTTTGCTGCCGGCAGCGGCATCACGCCCGTGCTCTCCATTATCAAAACCACCCTGCTTACCGAGCCGTTCAGCACCTTTACCCTGGTGTACGGCAACCGCACCAAAAACTCCATCATCTTCAAGGAGGAACTGGAAGCTCTTAAAGACAAATACATCGACCGCTTCCGCATTTACCACGTGCTCAGCCGTGAAAGGACCGATGCCGAAGTAAACCGCGGCCGGATAGACAAGGCAAAATGCGAGCTGCTTTCCCCAAAGCTTATCAACCTCCAAAATTCCGATGAATTCTTTTTGTGCGGCCCTGAGGAAATGATCTTCAGCGTACGTGATTTCCTCCAGGAAAACGGAGTATCAAAGCACCATATCCACTTCGAATTGTTTACCATACCGGGGCAGAAGAAATCCACCGTGGATACCTCCTCTACAGCCAGTGAAAGGGACAAAGGACCTGTATCGAAAGTAACGGTAAAGCTGGACGGCATTGCCTTCGATTTCGAGCTTGGCTATAACGGGCAAAGCATCCTGGATGCCGCGCTGGGCCAGGGCGCCGATCTGCCTTTTGCCTGCAAGGGAGGCGTATGCTGCACCTGCCGTGCCCGCCTCACCCAAGGCGAAGTAAGCATGGACGTAAACTGGGGCCTGGAGGAAGAAGAGATGCGCCAGGGCTTTATCCTCACCTGCCAGTCGCACCCCGTTACGGAAAAAGTGGTGGTTGATTTCGACGCCAAATAGCCTATTTGCCACAGCCGGGATGAAAAACCGGCGGCGGACCCCATCGTTAGCCTCAAAATCCTTAGGTTTGCACGCCGTAAAAGCAGTTCTGCGGCAGCCCGGCAGAAGTCCGCAGGAGATTCCAACAGTCCATAGGCTTGAACTATAGACTCGAACTCCGAACTGAGCCTTGCCGGTTCAACTAAACCTCTAATCGAAAACTTTAATCATTATGTCTCTCATCGTTGTTGGATCTATGGCCTTTGATGCTATTGAAACGCCTTTTGGTAAAAGCGACAAGATCATTGGCGGCGCCGCCACCTATATAGCCTGGAGCGCCAGCAATTTTACCAGGCCGATCAAGCAAATCTCCGTAGTGGGCTATGACTTCCCCAAGGAAGAACTGGATGCACTGGAGAAAAGGGGCGTAAACCTCGAAGGCGTTCAGATCAAGCAGGATGAGAAGTCTTTTTTCTGGAGCGGCAAGTACCACATGGACATGAATACCCGCGATACGGTCGAGACCCAGCTGAATGTGCTGGCCAATTTTGAGCCGGTGGTTCCCGAAAGCTTCCAGGATTGCGAGTTCCTCATGCTCGGCAACCTGGTTCCTGCCGTACAAATGAGCGTAATCGATCAACTAAGGCAGCGCCCCCGCCTGATAGTGATGGACACCATGAACTTCTGGATGGAAATCGCCCTCGACGATCTCAAGAAGGTGCTTAAGAAGGTAGACGTGCTGATGGTGAACGACAGCGAAGCCCGCGAGCTAAGCCACGAATACTCGCTGGTGAAGGCCGCCAAAAAGATCATGGAAATGGGCCCCCAGTACCTGATCATCAAGAAAGGCGAGCATGGCGCCCTGCTGTTCCATAAGGACAACGTATTCTTCGCCCCCGCTCTTCCCCTGGAAGACGTATTCGATCCCACCGGCGCCGGCGACACCTTTGCCGGAGGCTTTATCGGCCATATTGCCCGCACCAAAGACATTTCCTTCGAGAACATGAAGACGGCCATCATCATCGGCTCTGCCATGGCGTCCTTCTGCGTGGAAAAATTCGGCACCCAACGCCTCAAAGAAATTACCCGCGAGGAAATCGACGAACGCCTCCAGCGTTTCCAGGAACTGGTTAGTTTCGAGATAGAGCTGGTTTAGGAGGGAGGTGAAAGGTAGAAGGTAGAAGACTGCAAGCTATAAGCTGCTAGCTGCAAGCGTGAAAGAAGCTGCGAGTTGCCTTCCCTTTTGTGCCTTTCCGACTGCTGCGGCAGGTGCTGAACCGTCCTCGCGTCTTCGCGCCTTAGCGGTTAGGGAACCAGAAACGAGAAACAATAAACCTACTTCAATATTTCCTCCAATCTTCTCTTGAGGGGCTTTTTGTACTTATCGCGCAGCTTGTCGCGGGCTTTGAAGTCAAATTCCGCGGGCATGGGGTGGACTATAAAGGATACGATGTAAAGACGGCGTTCGTACAAATAGAAACGTACGTTCTCCAGCGTATCGCCCCGGACCACCAGCCTTGGAACCAGGTAGGCTTCCCGCGCACCCGGCTTCTCAAATTCGTAGAGTGGTATGCCTGGTTCAGTTATCTGC
>DASWNB010000293.1:0-2945 GCA_036399455.1 Flavisolibacter sp.
CCTCATGGCATCCGGTAAGAACGTGGTGGCTTTTGTGGATACTTCTTTCTCCCGCAACTTTTCCCGCCTTGCGTCTTTTAAAAGGCAGATGTTTGCTTCTCCCGGCAACCTGGTGCTCATACTGGGCAACTACGAGCCAAAGGAGTTTACCGTCAAGGCCGAACACCGTATAGAAGAAATAAAGATGACCAACGTAGCAGGCATCATCCCCGGCAAAAGCAGGAAGAATGAATACGTGATCTTTTCCGCCCATTACGACCATATAGGCGTGGGAATGCCCGTTGACGGGGACAGCATTTACAACGGCGCCAATGACGATGCCGCCGGTACTGCGGCCGTTATCCTGCTGGCCAACCATTTCAAAAAATTGAACAATAATGAAAGGACGCTGATCTTTGTTGCTTTCACCGCAGAGGAAAGCGGTGGCTTTGGCTCAAGATATTTCTCCGGGCAGATCACGCCCGGGCAGGTAGCCGCCATGTTCAACATCGAAATGATCGGCACTGAAAGCAAGTGGGGAAAGAACTCGGCCTTTATCACGGGCTACGACAAGTCGGACATGGGCACCATCATGCAAAAGAACCTGGAAGGAACCAGCTTTACCTTTCACCCCGATCCTTATCCCACACAGCAACTGTTCTACCGTTCAGACAATGCCACGCTGGCCCGGCTGGGCGTACCCGCCCACACCATCTCCACCGCCAAAATGGAGAACGAGCCCCACTACCATAAACCCAGTGACGAAGTAAAAACGCTCGACCTCCAGAACATGACGGAGATCATCCGCGCCATCGCCCTTAGCTCCCGGTCCATAGTCGCAGGAAAAGATACCCCGTCGAGGGTGAAGGTGGAAGAGCTGACGAGGTAGGTGAATTGTGAATTGTGAATGGTGACTGGGTCGTTGATGATGGCAGATGTTTTTCTAGAACAGACACCCTGTTAAATTTTCAATATTCAACCCTCAATGCTCAATGCTCAATTTTCAAATGGCCCCGGTTCGGGATTGCCTTGAAAATTGGGTATTGGATATTGAGAATTACCAGAAATGATTGCTTGCTAAAGAAGGAATTCTTACGCCATAAACGACCTATTCACCATTCACCATTGACCATTCACCAGAATGTATCGCCGCGGCCATTTCCTTAATGAGCGATGGGTCTTTTTCGATGGCGTTGCCGATGACGATGACGTCTGCTCCGGCCTTGCAGTTGCGGTAGGCTTTTTCGGCGTCGCGGATGCCGCCGCCGACTATAAGGGGAACGCTGATGCTGGAGGCTACGGCTTCGATCATTTCTTCGCTGATGGCTTTCCTGGCGCCGCTGCCGGCGTCCATGTAAATAAGCTTCATGCCCAGCATTTCACCGGCCATGGCCGTGCAGAAGGCAATATCGTCCTTGTCGGCCGGTATGGGTGCAGCGTTGCTGATATAGGAAACCGTTGTGGGAGCGCCGCCATCAATCACCATATAGCCTGTTGAGATGATTTCCAGCCCGCTGCGGCGGACGAAAGGCGCCGAGACCACGTGCTGGCCTATAAGCAGGTCGGCATTGCGGCCGGAAATGAGCGAGAGGTACAGCAGCGCATCGGCGTGCTTGCTTACCTGCGAAGGGCTGCCGGGAAAAAGCAGCACCGGGATATCCGTATGCTTTTTTATCTGGAGAATGCAATCGTGCAGATGATCCGACACTACCAGGCTGCCGCCAACAAAAAAATAATCGGCTTTTGAGGCAACGGCCAGTTCAATCACCTTGTCCAGAGATGCACCTGCCTTATCCGGGTCGATGAGAATTGCAAAAGACTTTTGGCCTTTCTTCTTACGTAATTCTAGGGACTGGTAAACAGGCATCGTCGAGAGTATAGGTGAATTGCAAAAATGCAAAACTTTTGCCAAAGGAAGGGTAGAAGGTGGGGAGGCGGAGGGTAGAAGGCTGTTGGCTGATGGCTATCGGCTGTTGGCAGTGCAGGGAAAGCGACGGAGAATTTCCCGCAAATTCATGTTTATGAACCTGCTGCTCATTGGCCGTACGGTCGCAAGCCAAAAGCTAACGGCTAACGGCCAACAGCTGCCTTTCAACCCTTTTGCCTTCCGCCTTCTACCCTAAATTCCGTAGATTTAACGCTCACCGCATGATTCGTTATTTCCTGATACTTGTATTGTTTGGCAGCTTTTCCGCCCAGGGGCAGAAGAGGTACAACGTATGGCCGTTTGGCGACAGCGTAGGACTGGATTTCAACAACGGTGGCGTTACAGGCATTTTTACTTCTACGGAGGGCGACAGGTGGCCCTACAACACGGCTTCTGTTTGCGATACCGCCGGCAGGCTGCTTTTCTATACCGATGGCTACACGATGTGGAATGCAACCCACGACAAGATGCCTGTCTGGCGTGCCTGGTGGCCCTGGGCCGGGAAAGTAACGCCGCTCATCTGCCCTTATCCCGGTAACGATTCCCTGCACTATGTATTCGGCGTCAGCGATAAACAAAATCCTAACAAGCTGCTCTACTTCACGACCAAGCTGCGGAACTCGGGCGATATGGAAGAAGCCGTATATCCCCAACCCACAAGCATCAACTATTTTACCGTGCTGGCGGATAATGCTTCGCGGATGCTGGCCGGAACGGCGCACTGCAACCAGAAGGACACCTGGATCACCACGCACGAGCCGGGCATGCTTAAGAACTTTCTTATCACCACTTCAGGCATCAACCCCGATCCGGTCATCACCAACATCCCCGCTTCGGTGCTGCCCGTGGAAAGGCTGGAAGCGGAGTACAGCAATATCAAGTATTCCGCCAACGGCGAACGCATGATCGTCCCTGTTTTTGCCGATAGCAGCCTGGTGGTGTTTGATTTTGACAACCAGTCGGGGCGCTTTTCCAACCCGGTGAGCATAGGCCTGCCGGACGGTTATGTATTGGAAGATTTTGAGATGTCGCCCGATGG
>DASWNB010000294.1:0-4455 GCA_036399455.1 Flavisolibacter sp.
GGCCACCGGCCAACGACTCGGTGAACCTGAGGCTGCAATGGTCGCCTGCCGCGGACTTCAGCAATCCCGGAAGGCTGACGCAAACGCTGGTGGCCATGAGGGACCAGACCTACACGCTCACTGCCATTGGCGACGGCGACTGCTCGGCCACGGATTTCATGACGGTGAAGATCCTGAAGCCGGTGAACGTGCCCAATGCATTCTCGCCGAATGGCGACGGCATCAACGACCGCTGGGAGATACCCAACCTGCTGGACTATCCCGGTGTTACCGTGGAAGTGTTCAACCGCTACGGCCAGAAGGTGTTCTCCTCCAACGGCTATCCAAGACCGTGGGAAGGCACGCTTAACGGCAGCCCGCTGCCTGTGGCCACTTACTATTACGTAATCAATTTAAAGAACGGTTTCCCGCCGGTGACCGGTTCCGTAACCATAATCAGGTAAACAAAAACATTCATCATAAAAAACTAACCGATGAGAAAGAATATACTGCCCCGGCTCTTGTTTGTGCTGCTGACCCTCTGCCTGTTCCGGCAGTCGGCCCAGGCCCAGATCGACCCGCATTTCTCCCAGTATTATGTGTATCCCTCGTGGCTCAACCCTGCGCTGACGGGCGCCTTTGACGGCGACTACCGCGTTTCAGGCATCTACCGCAACCAGTGGGGCAACGTAAGCGCTCCTTTTACAACTCCCGGCGTGGCTGTCGACTTCACTACCAACCGCAACGTGAACCTGGGCGGCAGCCTGCTCACCCAGAGGGCGGGCGACGGCGGCTATACCTATACAACGGCATACGGCAATTTTGCCTACACGGGTGTAAAGTTCGGAGCGATGGGCCACCAGCGCCTGGTGTTCGGCCTGCAGGCGGGCATCATCCAGCGCCGCTTCGATCCCAGCAAGCTCACCTTCGGCGACCAGTGGAACCCGATAACAGGTTATAATCCTGCTAACCCTACCAGCGAAATTCCAAGCCGCAACGCCACCACTTCCTTTGATGCAGGCGCCGGTGTGCTGTACTACGATGCGGCCCCGGGCAAGAAGGCCAACCTATTCGCGGGCTTTTCTGCTTCGCACCTTACACGTCCCGAGGATGCTTTCAGCATGGTGCCCACGGGTATCATCCCCATGCGCCTTACCGGCCATGCGGGTGTAAGGCTGGCGGTTTCCGATGAGCTGAGCATCACGCCCAACCTGCTGTATGTGCGCCAGGGATCGGCGGAGGAAAAAATGATTGGCGCTTACGCGCAGATCAAAGCCCCCGGCAATACCGAGCTGCTGGTAGGAGCCAACTACCGCTTCAAGGACGCCTTTGCTCCTTTCGTAGGCTTCACTTTCGGCAATATGGTGCTGGGCGCCAGCTACGACGTGAATGCATCGGACCTGGGCAAGATGGCCCGGGGCAGCAACAGCTTTGAAATATCCCTGTCCTTCATCGGCCGTAAATCAACCAAAACCCCGGAAGTAGAGTTTGTATGCCCGAGACTGTAGTGAGCCGATGACCGATGACCGATAAACGATAAACGATTACCGATTATAGCTCAAAGCCAACAGCCAACAGCAAAACCTCAAACTTCAAACTTCAAACCTCAAACCGCTCATCCTGATATGAGAAAAATAATATTCACCACCGCATTTCTTCTTTCGATGACCGCCCATGCGCAGTTTACTTACGATTACCTGAAGGCGGCCGACGGTTATTACCAGAAAGGTGATTACTACTCGGCGGCCCAGTATTACGAGAAATATCTTGCCGGCGGCAAGACAAAGGGCGGCCGTGATGCCTATAACCCCTACGTGGTGCAGGCTTCGTCTTCATCATCAAAGAAAACGGCTGCGGTGCCCGCCAACCGCCAGCAGGTTGTTTACCGCCTGGCCGAAAGCTACCGCCTGCTGAACTATCCCGAAAAGGCCGAGCCGCATTACCGCCAGGCCCTGGAATTCGACCCGGCGCAGTTCCCGCTGGCACGTTATCACCACGCTTCCATGCTGAGGGCCCTGGAAAGATTTGAAGAAGCCGAGAAAGCCTTTACCGATTTTCTTGACCAGTACAAAACCGCCGATGCGTACAGCGAAGCCGCGCAAAGGGAGATACAGAACCTGCGCTTTATCCGCCAGGAGCTGAAAAAGAAAGACCTGAATCTTTATACCATTTCCAAATCCGGCGGAGAGCTGAATGCCCCCGGCGCAAACTATGCGCCTGTTTGGGCGGGAAGCAATACGCTGCTCTTTACCTCCACCCGTGCGGACAGCAGCGCGGCAAAGAACCAGGTGCACCAGAACCGCCTTTACAGGGCAATGGTTTCGGGTGACGGCATCAGTGGAGTAGAGGAGATAGAACTGCCTCAATCCGGCGATCTGCACCAGGGCGCAGCTTCCCTTTCACCCGACGGCAACACCCTTTACCTTACGCGCTGGAGCAATACCGCCGACAAAAAATCATCCGCCATTTACATGAGCAGGAAGGAAGGTAACGGCTGGAGCGAACCAAAGCTGGTCGACGCTTCGGTGAACACTCCCGGCGCCAACGCGCAGCAGCCCTTTGTAATGCCAGGCGGACGCCAACTGCTGTACGCCAGCAACAAGCCCGGCGGCCAGGGCGGCTACGACCTGTGGATGGCCGAACTGGACCCCGCAGGCAATGCCACCGCTTCCACGAACCTCGGCTCACTCATTAATACTTCTTTCGACGAACAGGCGCCTTACTATCATGCTGCTTCCGCAACGCTGGTGTTTTCCACCAACGGCAGAACGGGCATGGGGGGCTTTGACCTTTTCCAGAGCAGGGGCACGGCGGGCAATTGGTCCGCACCGGTGAACATGGGCTATCCCGTGAACTATGTGAAAGATGATGTTTACTTCGCCAGCAGGGGAGGAGCAAAAAATATTCTGGAAGATGTGCTCTTCAGCTCCGACCGCAACGCGGCCTGCTGCCTTGAGCTGTTCTCGCTCAGAAAGACCATCCCGGTCAGGCAGGTGAGCGGACTGGTAGTGGCCTGCGAAACCAGCACGCCGCTGCAAGGCGTTACGGTCAGCATCGTGGACACCATCACCAACACAACCGTTTATACAAAGACCACCAGCGCCGACGGAAGCTACTCGTTCACGCTGGAGGAATTCCGCCCGCTGAAGGCCGTTGCCACAGTGGAAGGCTATCATCCCGGCTCTCTCCACTTCAACACACCTTCCGATGCAGAAGCCCTGAAGCTGGGCAACCCGGCTCTTTGCCTGCTGCGCATACCCAAGGTGGGAACAGTGGAAGTACTGGAGAATGTGTACTATGCCTTCAACAAGGCGCAACTGCTGGAAGAATCACACTCCGCGCTGGACAAGCTGGTTGAGCTGATGAACCAGAACCCGGCCATGAGGATAGAGATCGGCGGGCATACGGACGACAAGGGCAGCGATGCCTACAACCAGAAGCTCTCCGAAGCCAGGGCGCAAAGCGTGGTGGATTACCTGGTGAGCAAGGGAATAGACAGGGGCCGCCTGGAAGCCAAAGGCTACGGCGAATCCATGCCCGTTGCTCCCAACCGGAACAACAACGGCTCGGACAATCCCGAAGGCCGCCAGCAAAACAGGAGAACCGAATTCAAAGTGCTGAGCAACGAATGAGCATCGACACCATGAAAACAATGAATATGAAGCGGATACTGTTGGGGCTATTGTGCATGAAGATGGGCGCTGCCGCGCTGGCGCAGCAGAAGCCGCACTATACCCAGTACATCCTGAACCAGTACGTGGTCAATCCCGCCCTCAGCGGCATAGAAAACTATACCGATGTGAAGTTCAGCCACCGTCACCAGTGGCAGGGCTTCCAGGACGGACCCGTGACCACCTACTTCACCATCCATGCACCCATCGGCAAGAAGGACTTCCGCACCACGGCCACATCGTTTGACGTGCCCGGCGAGAACCCGAGGGGCAGTAACTACTGGGAAGACTACACGGCCGCTGCGCCGCACCACGGCGTGGGCCTCCAGGTGATCAACGACAACACCGGTCCCCTGAGCCAGTTCTCGGCCTATGTAAGCTATGCCTATCATTTGGGACTGACACCGAGGACCAGCCTCGCGGCAGGATTTGGCGCAGGCGTCAGCAGCCTGACCATCAATGCGTCCAAGCTCAACTTCGGCAACAGCAGCGTTGATCCCGCGGTTTACACCAGCGGCGAGCTGCGAAAAGTGCGTCCCGACCTGAACGTAGGCCTCTATCTCTATTCCGCCGATTACTTTATAGGATTATCAGCGCAGCAGGTGATACCGCAGAAGATCGATTTTTCGAACAATGCGGTGAGGGTGACCGAAGGGCGCACCGTACCGCACGTATTTGCCACGGCAGGCTACCGCTTTCTTGTGGGAGATGACTTCAACCTCATACCTTCCGTAATGGTAAAATACATCAACCCCATCCCGGTGCAGTGGGAGGTCAACGCCAAGCTCCAGTACCACGATCTTGC
>DASWNB010000295.1:0-2559 GCA_036399455.1 Flavisolibacter sp.
ATGAGCCAGTTGCCTCCACGATTCTACCCGCACGCAGCCGTGGCTCAGCGCCCTGCTCTTTCTGCTGAACAGGTGCCGCTGGTTGGTATCGTGCAGGTAAACCGAATGCTTGTTGGGAAAGTTGAATTTGATCACACCCAGCGCATTGGCGTCGCCGCTGCCCTGTATCACCTTGTACGGGATGCCTTTCTTGTACTTCGACCAGTCCACAAAATATGGGTCCACTACATTCCCCTTGGAATCCAGTAGGCTGTAGCCCTTGCGGTTGGTATAGCCCGGGTCGCGCTGGAGGCCGGGCAGGATCTCCTTCTGGATGATGCTGGCGGGTATGGTCCACTGCGGGTAGGTGATCATGTCCGAAATAGCGCTCGTGATCTCGGGAGTGGGCGTGTTGGTTTTGCCTACCGCTACCTTGGATGCAAGGACTACCGTATCGGCTTCCTTCAGTTGCAGGCGGTAGGTGGGAATGTTCACCCATATATACTGCTCCGGCAGCCTTTCCATCATCTTGTAGCGGTCAAGCGTAATGGCTATCCTGATGAAGCGTTCCCTTCCCGTGTCATTAAGCCTGCTTATCAGCGCCTGCGATATTTTCCCGTCCGCTTTCAGTCCTTTTCTTTTCTGGTATGTCTTAATGGCATCGGCCAGTATCGACGAATCAGGCACGCCTGAAACCATCTGTAAAGTGTCCTCCTCCCCTATGCGTTTATAAACAAGCTGTTTCAGTTTGGCGCTGTCCCATGCCTGCACATAGGTATATTTTCTCAGGTCATTGCTGTCAAGGAAGCTTTGGATAGATGCCTTGAGCTGGTGATAGCCGCTGTGTGCAGGCTCCAGTGTTGCAAAGGCCCTGGTGCTGCTGTCGCGATAATAATTCAATTGCTGGCGGAAATATTGAGGCGTCAGGAGGGAATCTTTTTGCAGCACGCTGTCGGGCAGCAGCCTTCCTTTTTTCAGATCCTTTACTATCTGCACAAAGGCAGATGTAAGCAGCAGGTCGCCCAGCGCCCACTTGGAGGCATCAAGCCTTACCTGTTGTGTGGTATCATTGCGAAGCTGCTGGCGGAGGCGCACAATTTCTTCCTGGTAATAATCCGAAGGGAACAGCCCGTAGAGCCGCGACTGCTGGATAAAGGAAAAGAGCGAATCGGCGGATGGTGTAAAGCGGCCTTCGGATGACCAGAGGAGCCCGAACCCGTTCTCGTCGTAAAGGCTGTTAAGCAGTATGGAGTTTTTCAGCTTGAGCGAATCGGCAAAATGGCGGTCGCTGAGAATGTCCCTGAGCGACTGGCGGATGATGTCACCCGCATGGTCATTGATCTCTTCTGGTGTGGCTACTATCTGGGGGTCGCCTACGTGCTTGTGCTCTCCGTTGCAGGCCAGCAGCGGCAGCACAAAAAAAAGTGCCAATTGAAAAAGGAATTGTAGCTTGACTTTAATTTCCATAAGGATATGAGTGGCCTGTTATTTCATTACAAGATAAAACTAATTTGCGCAGCGGTGTTGGCAAGCTTAGTGCCACTTCTCCATCCTCCATCCGCACAGGAGTTAAAGGTCATTACGAAAAATAGAATATATTTTCGTCAGGTGCAAGCAGACAGCAGCTTTCACATGACCGAACTGCATTCTCTCATGCCCGGCATCGTATATGACCTGCGGTATTCTACCACGAACAATTTCACGGGAAAGAAGCTTTATAACCAGGATGACCATACATTCCTGCGCCGTCCCGTAGCCGAAGCACTGAAGAAAGTCCTTGAAGAACTGAAGCAGCTTGGATACGGCCTTAAGGTATTCGACGCCTACCGTCCCTACCGCGCTACAAAGAAGATGTGGGAACTCATAAAAGATGAACGCTACGTAGCCAATCCCGCCAAAGGCTCGGGCCACAACCGCGGCATCTCCGTCGACCTCACCCTCATCAGCCTGGGCACAGGCCATGAGGTGGACATGGGCACCGGCTTCGACAACTTCACCGACACGGCCCACCACGCCTTCACCCATCTCCCCGACTCCATTCTCCGCCACCGCAAGCTCCTCCGCCAAACCATGGAAAAGCACGGCTTCCGTGCCCTGGAAACAGAGTGGTGGCATTATAGCTGGCCGAATACGAAAGGATATGAGGTTATGGATTTGGACTTTCGTAAGCTGAAGTGATTTCACGCAAGGGAGAGATTAACCGCCAGGACGCCAAGACGCGAGAAAGAAAGGCTGCAAGCTGCAAGCCCGAGGGAAACTGCGCGTCTTAGGCAGTAGTTGCAGACATAGTTCTCTTATTTGCGCTTTGCGTAAAATATCCTCGCGTCTTCGCGTCCTGGCGGTTAATCTCTCCTCCTTATTTTCTGTTCCATCAGCATCAAATCCGCGAGGACAAAAGCGGTGACGGCTTCCAGTACGGGTGGTACTCGTAAAGCGATGCAGAGATCGTGGCGGCCTTTGACGGAAAATTTTTCTACCTGGCCTGTTTCCCGGTTGAGTGATTCCTGTTCTTTGGGAGTGGATGATGTGGGCTTGACCACTACACGGAAAAGAAGATCGCCGCCGGTGGAGATGCCGCCG
>DASWNB010000296.1:0-2216 GCA_036399455.1 Flavisolibacter sp.
AACAGGCAATAGGCCAGGAAGGTGAATGCCTTGTGTTGCTCCAGCAGCTCCACGCTTTCCTGCGTAAAGGCCGAGAAAGTGGTGAAGCCCCCGCAGAAGCCGGTCACCAGCAGCAGCCTTCCTGTTTCGGAGCCGTTGCCCCTGCCCAGTCCCCAGAGGAGGCCGATGAGCAGGCAGCCGGTGATATTTACAATAAAAGTGCCGTATGGAAATGAAGCATTAAAGGCACGCTGCAGCAGGAAGCGCAGCATGCTGCCCGCTCCGCCACCCAAGCCCACCAATGCTAATTTGTAAATCATTATTGCTTATTTCTTACGGGGAATGAATACTTAAGGTCGATCAGCCAGCGGCCGTTTACTTTCACGGCCTTGAGCGAATCGGCTGTTTTCCGGTAAGAGTTGGAATAGTAGATGATGGCGGCCGTATCGCCAAACATCTTCTTGTCCGCCACCTGTATGGAAGCCGATTGGTAGTTCAGCCTTTCTTCCTGCGAAAGGTTTTCCTTGAAGCTTCTTTCCGTTGCGTTGAGGTACTGGTTGTTCAGCGTATCGTTGATAATGAACGTGCGGGCCTTGTTGAAGTCCTGGTCCAATACGGAGCGGAGGAAATTGCGTGCCGCATCGTCTTCGTTCTCCGAATCCGTTACCGGTGTGGCCGTATTGGCAGGGGGTTCGTCGTTCCCGCAGGCGCAAAAAAATTGCAGGAAGAAAAAGCCCAGGATTAATAAGCTTCTCATTCCTGCAAAGAAAGCGAATATAGGTGAAAGTCCACGGTCCACAGTCCACGGTCCACAGCCGGTCGTTTAAAACGTGAAGCCGTTTACCGGTGTGGAAGTTTTTGTGGAAGATGCTTTCCTGGGGCAGGGCTGTCTTTATGGAAATACACAATGCTGTGTTTAATCTTCAACGGCGTTTCATAAATAAAAATGCTCAATGTCCAGGAACGTCCTTGAACATTGAGCATTGATTATTGAATATTTTCAGAAAAGACTGCTACACCTAATTCCCAATTCCCAATTCCTTAAGCCTTCCACCTTAAAACCTTCCACCTCATCTATCATCCCTCTCCCTATCCCAGTATCTTCCTCCGCCTCTTTCCTTTCTTTCCTTCTTTTCTGTTTCTTCTATTTCCTGTTCGCGCTGGTGCTCCTTGTCGTAGGCCCTGAGGATGGCTTTTACCAGCTTGTGGCGTACTACGTCTTCCTCGTCCAGCTCTATGTAGCTGATGCCGTCAACGTTGCGGAGAATGCGGCTGGCCTTGGCAAGGCCGCTGCGCTGGTTGCGCGGCAGGTCCACCTGCGTAAGGTCGCCGGTGATGATGGCTTTGGCGCTGGCGCCGATACGGGTAAGGAACATCTTCAACTGGAGGTCGGTGGCGTTCTGCGCCTCGTCCAGGATGATAAAGCAATTGTCCAGCGTACGTCCGCGCATGTAGGCCAGGGGCGCTATTTCGATGGTGCGGGTGCTCATGTAATAACCCAGCTTGTCGGCGGGAATCATGTCATCCAGCGCATCGTAAAGCGGACGCAGGTAGGGATCGATCTTTTCCTTCAGGTCGCCGGGGAGGAAGCCGAGGCTTTCGCCTGCTTCAACGGCGGGACGGGTGAGGATGATCTTCTTTACTGCTTTATTCTTCAGCGCCCGTACTGCCATAGCCACGGCCGTGTAGGTTTTACCCGTACCGGCAGGACCGATGGCAAAAACGATATCGTTCTTTTCGGCGGCTGTTACCAGGCGTTTCTGGTTGGCCGTGCGGGCCCTTACGGTTTTCCCGTTGGGTCCGAAAACGAGAACGTCGTTCGGGTTTCGGTCAACAAAGTTGTCCACCGTTTCGGCATCATCGCCTCCAAGTATTTGTTCGAAATAATTTTCGCTCATGTGACCGTTTCTTTCGAGGTATTGCACTATGAGGTCGATCTTTTCACGGGCTCCGTCTACTTGTTCGGGGGCGCCGCTCAGCTTAAGCTGCGTTCCGCGGGAGAGTATTTTCAGCAGGGGGAATTTCTTCTTCAGAATATCCAGTTTGCCGTTGTTTACACCAAAGAACTCGATAGGGTTAACGGTTTCCAGGTTGATGATAGTGTCTCTCAAATTCAATTCAGGTTTTTGTTTGATACAATCCGGTCTCGGCCGGCATTCTAAGCATTGTATAAATATTCCTACTTCTTACAAGATAAGAACTAGCAGATATAAAGCTCTGCGATTTATACACATATG
>DASWNB010000297.1:0-2689 GCA_036399455.1 Flavisolibacter sp.
GTTCGCTGCCAAACATCTTTGCAGCAGCGAAGCCCGCCCCGAATTCAATTCCTTTAATGGCCGGAATGGAAAGCGCAGCATGGCTGATGAGGGATTCCACCGAATCAAAGAAAGGCTCACCAAGGCCGATGGGCAATCCCGTTGCACGGCACTCCACGATGCCGCCGACAGAGTCCTTTGCATCAATGGCTTTCTGAAGACCCGCTTCAATATCCGGCTCCCCTCCTATTTCGGTGATGCGTGCCGTTATGGAAATATCTTTCAAAAGCTTTTTGGCTACCACGCCTGCGGCTACAAGACAAACCGTAAGACGGCCGCTGAAATGCCCGCCGCCGCGGAAGTCTTCGTGCCCGCCAAATTTTTGCGAAGCCACAAAATCGGCATGGCCGGGGCGGGGAAAAGCCCTTTGCTTTTCATAATCGGAAGAGCGTGTATTATTGCTTTCGAAGATGATGGTGAGCGGGGCGCCGGTGGTTTTGCCGTTGAATACGCCTGTAAGGAAAATCGGACGGTCATCTTCCTTGCGGGGCGTAGTGCCTTTTTGCTGGCCGCCCTTGCGGCGCTCGATGTCGGTAGTAAAGTCGTCCTCACTGAGCGGCAGGCCGGCAGGACAGCCGTCAATGCTCAGGCCAACGGAAGGCCCGTGCGATTCGCCGAATATGGTTATCCTGAACAGGCGGCCGAAAGAGTTCATAGCTTCGTTTATTGGTTCAAAGATACTGCTGCGCCCGAGTCCTGCAGGTGCTGCCAGAAGGAAGGATAGGATTTATTCACTGCTTCGGCATGGCCGATGGTTACAGGACCGTCTGCCCGCAATGCGGCTACGGCACAGGCCATTGCAATGCGGTGGTCGCCGTGAGAATGAACAGAAGCTGATCGTACCGTCTCCGTTCCCGTGATGATCATCAGGTCGTCCTGTATTTCGATGACGATTCCCATCTTTCCCAGTTCTTCCTGTAGCGTTGCGGCGCGGTCGCTTTCCTTGTGTTTCAGGCGGTGCACGCCTTCAATGACGGAGCGGCCTTCGCAGAATGCAGCCAGCACGGCAAGCGGGGGAAACAGGTCGGGGCAATCGGTGGCGTTGAAGTGAAAAGGTTTCAGCCTTGCCCTGCCAATAGTTACCTGGCTTTCTTCTATGCTGATGCTTGCGCCTGATTGCATGAGGGCCTGCAGCACGGCCTTGTCGGCCTGCGACGAAAACACATCCAGCCCTTTTACTACCAGGTTGCCTGCAACTGCGCCTGCCACCAGCAGGAAAGCGGCGCCGCTCCAGTCGCCTTCCACAGTGTAGCTCAGCGGCTGTTCATCCCCGTTAGGATGACTGTTGGATGTACTGAAATAAAACTGTTCGTAGTTCCGGTTCTCCGGCAGCCGGAGGCTGAAGGATTTCATCACTGCCAGCGTAAGGTCGATATAAGGCTTGCTGGCGAGATTGCTTACGGTGATGGTTACATCTCCCGCGTCTGCCGCTGCATAGGCAAGAAGCAGCCCCGTGAGGTATTGCGAGGACAGTGACCCGTCCACGGTAATATCGGCAGGTGAAAGCGGTCCTTTGATTCGGAGGGGAAGATAGCCCTCGCGGGTGGAACAGGAAACATTGAGCTGCGGCAGCACTTCGTCAAAAAAATTGAGCGGCCTGCGTGCCAGGCTTCCGCCACCGGTGATGGTGATTTCATTGCTGCTTAAAGCTGCAATGGAAGTGAACATGCGGATGGAAAGACCGCTTTCGCCGCAATCGAGCTCAGTGCCTTTTGGATTGATGCCCCTGCTGTCGATGATGACACGCCCATCGTCGCTGTGCACTTCTGCGCCCAGTTGGCGGATGATGTTCAGCGCCGCCTGGTCGTCGGCGGAAGCGCCGGGATTGTGAAGAATGGTTTGGCCATTCCTGATGAGGGCGGCAGCACAGGCCCTTTGCATGGAGCTTTTGGAGGCGGGGGCTGTTCTTGTGCCGCTTACGGAAGATGGAGTTACGATTGCCTGCATGATATAGCCTGGTATAACTGGTCCAATGGAATTTTTTCTATTACGCCTTTGCCGATGCTTTGCAGAAGTATGAAGTTCATGTACGATGATTCTTTTTTCTTGTCGCCCTTCAATACTTCGAAGGTTTCTTCCGCGTTGTAGTCTGCCGTTACGGGCAGGCCGTATTTCTGTATGAGCGATACTACTCTTTGCCCGTGGCGGAATCCCAGCAGCTCGCGTGACAGCTTCGCCGCGAATGCCATTCCTATGGACACAGCCTCGCCGTGCATCAACCCGTAGCGGTTCTCCAGCGCATGGCCCAGCGTATGGCCGAAGTTCAGCAGCTTCCTGTCGCCCTGCTCGAATTCGTCGCGCTGCACCACTTTTGTTTTTAGCAGCGCATTCCTTTGTATGAGGTTGCAAAGAGCGGTTTTCTTCTTCCGGTAATCATCAAAACTTTTTTCTTCCAGCTCGCGGAACATGACAGCGTCGCGGATGCAGGCGTGCTTGATGATCTCGGCGAAGCCGTTTCTCCATTCCTTCTCCGGCAAAGTGTTGAGAAAGCCAAGGTCGTGGAGGATAAAGGAAGGCTGGCGGATGATGCCTACCATGTTCTTGTAAACACCCACGTCGATGCCGTTCTTGCCGCCAATGGAAGCATCCACAAGCGCCAGCAGCGTGGTGGGAATAAAGCCGAAAGAAATGCCGCGGAGGTAAATGGAAG
>DASWNB010000298.1:0-6694 GCA_036399455.1 Flavisolibacter sp.
CCTGCAAGTTCCTGGCAAACGAGGCGGACAGGGATAAGATCATCAAGGCGCGGGAAGTGCTGATCCAGCACATCGGCGAGCCCATCACCATCAAGGAATTGAGCCGTAAAGTGGCCATGAACGAGTGCTACCTGAAAAAAGGCTTCAAGGAAATGTTCGGCACCACCATTTTTGATTTTTACCAGAGCCAGCGCATGGAACACGCCAAGTACCTGCTGTATGAAAAAGGATTGAGCGTAACGGAAGTATCGGTGATGCTGGGCTATTCGTCCATCTCGCATTTTTCCACGGCCTTTAAGAAACACACGGGCCTGAAGCCTTGCGAACTGCTGTTAAGGTAGGAGGGTAAAAGGTGAAGGGTAGAAGGCAGGGAAGGAAAGCTGTTGGCTGATAGCCGATAGCTGTTAGCAGAGCAGGATAGGGAAGGAGAGCCTGCCCAAATTGATCAGACAGGAGCATAATCATTCTAGCTGAACGTGCGCAAGCTATCAGCCAACAGCTATAGGCCAACAGCTTTCTTTGCGTCTTGGCGGGTAAGTAAGATGCTCTTGTTAAGTGGCGATTTTCCTGCCAATCCTTTGCAACTTGTGAGATTCCACTGACGGCGCCCTGCTTATGAGATAGCACCAAACTCCTATTTTTGAATTTTGAACCGTTTCGAATGTTGAATTCAGGCCTTAGCTGGCTTCAGGTTTTCGACTTTGAACTTAGAACTGACCCTTTCCATGTTTAGTGTAATTGCCGGAACCGTTTTGCTTGCTATGGTCCATGCGCTTATTCCCAATCACTGGCTGCCGCTGGTGGCGGTAGCACGTTCTGAAAATTGGAAATCAAGGGAGGTAACCTCCGTTACCCTGCTGGCAGCGCTGGCGCATGTAACCGGAACGGTAGCCCTGGGCATTGTGCTTGGGATAATCGGAAAAGAGCTGGAAGAGGATTACGGCCGTATCGTTCACGCCGTTTCTTCCATACTGCTTATCGTATTCGGGCTGATTTATTTTACCGTGAACCTTCCGCATCACCACCACAGCGCACAAAAGGATGTAGTGGCGTACAAACGCTCTAAGAGGCGCTGGGTAACCATCTTCATCATCATGATGCTGCTTTCTCCCTGCCTTGAAGTGGAAAGTCTTTTTCTTTCAGCGGGTGCTTACGGCATGGGCACCGTGCTGATGCTGGCGGCCATCTATGCGGTGGTAAGCATCAGCGGCATCCTCCTGCTTGTCCGTCTCGGTTACAGCGGCATTAAGTTCCTCCCCGCCTCTTTCATCGAACACAACGAAAAACGCATCAGCGGCATCGTGCTTATTGTTGTGGGAATAGCTTCGTTTTTTTTGCATTAACCATTAAGGAGAAGCTGTTGGCTGATAGCTGTTGGCTGTTAGCAGAACACGTTAAGCGATATGGTTTCGTATATCTAATGCCATTTAGACATTATTCCTATGCCTTTGCTTCGAAGGCTCCGTACGGGTAAGTTTTCTGGTTACACCACAAAGACGCGAAGGATGCAAAGAAGCGCAAAGGAAAACAAGAAGGCCGCCTGAACTACAATTCTTCCCTTTGTGTTTCTCTTTGCGTCCTTCTAAGCTTTATAGCTCCGGAGAGGTGGGAACACTGAAAGAAGCACAAAGGGGAAAACTGGAGTTCAAACGACCGCTTCTTTGCCTTTCCTTTGCGGTCTTGGCGTGAAATCCGTTGCGAGCTTTGCGCTTCGAAGCAAAGGCATAGGAATAATGTCTAAATGGTATAAAATACTCATGAATAAGAGGTATCACTCGTAGGCTGCACGTAACTAGCCAATAGCCAACAGCTATCAGCCAACAGCCTCTCCTCCATTCACCTCTTCCAGCGAGTCGGCGGCGGCTTCTATTGTCCTGTCCAGGTCTTCAGTGGTGAGAGCGTTGCTGAGGAACCAGCTTTCGAAGGCGGAAGGAGGAAGATAGATGCCGCGGTTGAGCATGGCATGGAAGAAACGGTTGAAGAGGGGATTGTTGGCGGCGGAAGCCGTGGCGAAATCAATTACGGGTGTTTCGCTGAAGTGCACCGATATCATGCTGCCCATGTGGTTGATGACGAAGGGAATGCCGGAGGCGGAAAGCGCTTCCTGGAGACCACGCCTGAGGTATTCGCCTTTTTCTTCCAGTTCGGTATAGATGGAGGGATTGCCGGAAAGCTCTTTCAGCAGGGTATAGCCTGCAATCATGGCAAGAGGGTTACCGCTGAGGGTGCCTGCCTGGTACACATTGCCGAGGGGCGCTATGTGCTGCATGATCTCCAGCCTGCCGCCAAAGGCGCCAACGGGCATGCCCGCGCCAATCACTTTTCCGTAAGTAACAAGATCGGCGTCTATCCTGAGCCGTTCCTGTGCACCGCCGGGAGCCAGGCGGAAGCCGGTCATCACCTCATCAAAAATATATAAGATGCCTTCTTCGGTGCAGATCTGGCGGATGCCTTCGTGGAAGCCGGGTTGCGGCAGGATGCAGCCCATGTTCCCTGCTACGGGCTCGATGATGATGGCTGCTATCTCACCTTTATTCTGCGCCACCAATTCTTTTACCGCTTCAAGGTTGTTGTAAGGGGCATTGAGGGTATCAGCGGAAACGCCTGCCGTTACACCGGGCACGTTCTGTATGCCAAAGGTGGCTACACCGCTGCCTGCCTTAACGAGAAAGCTGTCTGCATGGCCGTGGTAGCATCCTTCAAATTTGATGATCTTGTTTCTTCCCGTATATCCGCGTGCCAGCCTGATGGCGCTCATGCAGGCTTCGGTGCCGCTGCTCACCATGCGGATAAGGTCAACGTTGGGAGCCATGCTTTTTATCAGCTCGGCCATTTCTATTTCCAGCTCCGTAGGCGCTCCAAAGGAAGTGCTTTCCAATGCCTTTTCCTGCACGGCCTTGATCACGGGCTCATGGGCATGCCCCAGTATCATAGGCCCCCACGAATTGATATAATCTATATAGCGGTTGCCGTCGGCATCGTACAGGTAAGCGCCTTTGGCCTTTTGCATAAACACGGGCGTTCCGCCCACGCTTTTAAATGCCCGCACCGGCGAGTTTACGCCTCCCGGTATGCTCTGCTGCGCCCTGTCGAATAGTTGTTGACTTTTCTGAAGGTTCATAGTCGTGAATCGTCAATCGTGAATCGTCAATGTTTCTGCTTTATCAGTGCTGCCAGCATTTGGAAGCATCTAATCATTAACTCTTCAAGAGGTTTAATGGTTATAGAATTCAGGTACTGTAAATTTTGAGCGATATCCAGGGCTGCATCAATTTCTATAAGTGAGCCCCTGGATATTTCATAGAAACGTCTTCTTTCAAGGTCAGATCTTCTGGAAGCCCCTTCCGCTATGTTCAGATGGACAGATAAGGCAGCCCTCCTGATTTGAGCAACCATTCCAAATTTCTCATCGGAAGGTAATTGCTTTGTAAGACGGTAACATTCAATTACCAATAGCCGGGATACATTGTAAATGTCTAGCTTTTGATGATTCAAAGTAAGGAACATAATCTTTCTTCGAAGCTACTCCCGCATATGTGGGCCTCCATGAGAAAAGAACCAGACTTTAATGTTTTTTTTGTCAATCGTGATGATCGATCATCAATAATCGACCATTCACGATTGACGATTGACGATTCACGTCAACAGCCTCACTGCGTCCTTGGCGAAATACGTAGCTATCAGATCGGCGCCGGCACGCTTCATGGAGGTGAGGGTTTCGATGATGGCCTTGTTCTCGTCTATCCAGCCCATGCGGGCGGCTGCTTTGATCATGGCGTACTCGCCGCTGATGTTGTAGCAGCTTACGGGTACGTCTACTTTGTTTTTTACCTCGCGGATGATGTCGAGATAAGAGAGGGCCGGTTTGACCATCACTATGTCCGCTCCTTCTTCCACGTCCATCACGGCTTCCTTTACGGCTTCGATGCGGTTGGGGAAATCCATCTGGTAGGTCTTCTTATCGCCGAAGCCGGGGGCGCTGTCGAGGGCGTCGCGGAAGGGGCCGTAAAAGCAGGAGGCGTACTTGGCGCTATAGGCCATGATGCCGGTTTTTGTATAGCCGTTGTGCTCCAGCGCTTCGCGGATGGCGGCGATGCGGCCGTCCATCATATCGCTCGGCGCTACGAAATCGGCGCCTGCCTGTGCATGGCTTACGCTCATCTGCGCCAGCACCTCCACGGTGGCGTCGTTTACGATCTCACCATTCTCTACGATGCCGTCGTGGCCAAAGGAGGAGAAGGGGTCGAGAGCTACATCGGTCATGATGAGCATTTCAGGAACGGCGTCCTTGATGGCCCTGATGCTGCGCTGCATCAACCCGTTTGGATTCACGGCTTCGGTACCCTTGTTGTCCTTTAGTTCGTCTTTTGATTTTACAAACAGGAGCACGCTTTTCAGTCCCATCTGCCACAGCTCTCTTACTTCTTTCACCGTCAGGTCTAGCGAGCGGCGGTAGTAGTTGGGCATGGAAGCGATCTCCGAGCTTTCATTCTCTCCTTCAATAATAAAAAGCGGCACGATAAAATCGTTGGGCGTGAGGTTCGTCTCCGCCACCAGGCTTCTTATTGCGGGGGATTGTCTTAGTATCCTGTTTCGTCTTTGTAAGTACATGATGATGTTCTGTTCTATTAAGGGAGGGATAACCGGTAAGCGACCACCGATAACCGAGTTTTCGGTGGTCGGTCGTCTCTTGCCGGTTATCCCTCCGCAGTTCAATAAAAAATAAAGAGCTATTCGTTATTACTACACCCAGTCCCGGGGACTAAGACAGGCTTGCAGCAGCTTGTCTTCATCAGAGCCGGGTTCAGGACGGTAATCGTATTCGAAGCGTACGGTGGGGGGCAGGCTCATCAGGATGCTTTCGGTGCGGCCGTTGGTTTTCAGCCCGAACAGCGTGCCCCGGTCGTGCACGAGGTTGAACTCGGTGTAGCGGCCGCGGCGGATCTCCTGCCAGTGTTTGTGCCTTTCCGTAAACGGAGTTTCCTTTCTTTTATTGACTATCGGAACATAAGCGGGAACAAACGCATCGCCGCAGGCCTGGCCAAAGTTCATCCAGAAATCCGTATCCTTTCCTTCCGCAGCACGGCGGTAGTCGTAAAAAATTCCGCCGATGCCCCGCCGCTCGTTGTTGCGGTGGGTGTTCACAAAATAGTTATCGCACTGTGTCTTGAACCCGCCATAGAACGAAGGATCGAAACGGTCGCACACCTCCTTGTAGGCTCCGTGAAAGTGACGTGCATCTTCTTCAATCAAATAGTAGGGAGTAAGATCGGTGCCGCCGCCAAACCAGCGGTCGGCCAGCCCGCCCTGCTCATCGTACAGCTCGAACATGCGGTAGTTGCAATGAACGGTAGGCACAAATGGATTCCAGGGATGCAGCACCAGTGAAAGCCCGCAGGCAAACCAACCGTGCCCGTTAATGCCCAGTTGCGCCTTCATCGCAGGCGTTACCCCGCCATGCACCACCGAAGTGTTCACGCCGCCCTTTTCAAACACACCGCCGCCGGCAATCACCCTTGTTTTACCACCACCACCTTCGGCTCTTTCCCATTTATCCTCCCTGAACTTCGCCTCTCCATCCGCCTTTTCCAGCGCAGCACAAATCCTGTCCTGCAGCGAGTGTATGTAGTTTATCCAGGAATCTTTGTAGTCCATAGTCGTAAGTTCTAAGTCATAAGCCGATGACCGACCACCGATAACCGATAACCGATAACCGATTATTCTAAATCTAAACCTTCTCCTATAAAATTGCTTCTTCCACCTTAAACGACCCATTCACGATTGACGATTCACGATTCACGATATTCCTTCACCGCATCCACAAATGCTTTCGCATGGTCTACGGGCACATTGGGCGTGATGCCGTGGCCGAGGTTGGCGATGTAGTTCTGTGTACCGAAGCCGCTGATCATTTCCTTTACCCAGGCTTTGATCTGGGGGATGGGCGCCAGCAGCTTTGCGGGATCGAAGTTGCCTTGCAGGGTGATGTTGCCGCCGGTCAGCTCGCGGGCCAGACGGGGCTCCACGCACCAGTCGATCCCGACGCCGGAAGCGGAGCTGTTGGCCAGATCCTTCAGTGCATACCAGGCGCCTTTGGGAAAGAGGATAACGGGGGCATCATCTTTAAGGGCATCTGCAATGCGGAAAAGGTAAGGCTGTGCAAAGATCTTGAAATCTTCTGGACTCAATGCTCCGGCCCAACTGTCGAACACCTGCACGGTATCGGCGCCAGCCTTTACCTGCGCTTTTAAATAGTTGATGGTTATGTCCGTTATCTTTTGCAGCAGCGCATGCGCCAGCGCAGGCTCGGTGTAGGCAAACTGCTTTGCTTTGTCCCATGTTTTGCTGCCCTTGCCTTCCACCATGTAGCAGAGGATGGTCCAGGGAGCGCCGGCGAAGCCGATGAGCGGCACGCGGCCGTTCAGTTCTTTCTTTGTAAGCGAAAGAGCATCGGTTACATAGTGCAGGCTTTCTTCAACTCCATCGGTGATGAGTGCGTCGATGTCCTGCTGCGTACGGATGGTTTTGGGAAGAGAGGGGCCTTTTCCTTCTTCCATCAGTACTTCAAGCCCCATTGCCTGGGGAATGACAAGGATATCGGAAAAGATGATGGCGGCGTCTACGCCTACCTGGTCTATGGGCTGAAGCGTGATCTCGGTGGCCAGCTCCGGGGTTTGCACACGCGTGAAGAAAT
>DASWNB010000299.1:0-2578 GCA_036399455.1 Flavisolibacter sp.
GTCAAGGCCGTTGCCTGAGAACCAGAACGCTTCACCATCTGAATGTGCCAAACTTGTTTCATTGAAAAAGTCGAGGTGCCCTATTCCAATTGCCAGTCTTACGTCCTGCCGTTCCGGGAGCTGTCCTTTTGTACCGCTGCCTGCTTCCCCCTCTTCCCCTTCCTGCTCGCTCCCTGCTGTTTCCCAGCCTTTAATAAAGGCCCTTATCATCAGTGCTACCCGGAGCGAAAACTCCTGAGCGGTCATGATACATTGAAAAGAATCCCCGCGGTATACCTCGTATTTTTTTATGAGGTCCTTACCCTCAAGGTTTTGGAATAAGGTCTTCAACTCCCTGTAGAGTCTTTCCCTCGCTTCTGCTTTAATTTCTCTTGAGCCAACCAGATCGCCTGTGATAATACCTGCCAGTTCCATAAGCTTGTAAACTATTATTCTACTAATATAAGACCTAAACCTTATAATGATGAATCAAAAGGCTGAAACCTTATATAAGAAGAAAACCGTGATGCAGCACGATTTACAAGTCTGCCCGCCAACGAGGGTGTTAAGCGCTTACGCCCAAGACCTTATCAACAGTAATGGGCAAACTGCGAATACGCCTGCCAGTGGCATGGAACACCGCATTGGCAACAGCGGGCGCAAACCCAATAAGCGCGATTTCCCCAAGACCCTTGGAACCCATAGGATTCAGGTAAGGATCAGGCTTATTGACGAACACCACCTCGATAGGCGGTACATCGGCATGAACAGGGACATGATAGTCAGCAAAATTATTGTTTACCCAACGTCCGTAACGGTGATCAATAATACCTTCCTCCATAACAGCCATACCTATCCCGCCAACAGCACCGCCGATCATCTGGCTTTCGGCCTGCGGATAGCTGACGATCTTACCTGCATCTGCTGCAATCACAATACGATCAAAACGTATCACACCTGTAAGGGGGTTCACCAGCACTTTTACAAAATGGACAGAATAAGAATAGGCAGAATAATTTTTCATCACCTCCGCGCTCTTCGATTCCTCCGTCACTTCAATCTGGTTGAGCCCGGCCGCTTTCAAAGCAGCACTGTAGGAAACTCTTTTAGTACGATCAGACGAAAGAGCCATGGATCCATTCTCGAAAACGAGATCTTCAACGCGAACAGCATGCACATCACGGGTATGAAAAACAGGATTATCCTTTACAAGCTCCACCAATTTCTTTTTAAGCGATTCGGTCACGTCAACTACTGCTGAACCAAGGGTGGAAGTAGTGGTAGACCCGCCTTGCGTAGGGCCGGGAGGAAAGGAGGAATCTCCCAGTTCAAACGTGACCTGCGCTGCAGGCAGACCCATACGCTCAGAAGCGATACGCGTCATAGCCGTAGCAGTACCGGGACCACTATCTGCAACGGCACTCTGGAGCAGCAAGGTTCCATCGGCAAAGAGTTTTGCAGAGGCCCTTGCCGTTCCCCTGGAAGCATTAAACATACCTGAACCCATACCATAGCCAACAAGAAGATTACCTTCTTTCATGGACCCGGGCACAGGATTACGCTCCTTCCAGCCAATGCGTTCTGCACCCATCAGGCAAGCCTCCCTTAAAAATTTAGAAGAAAATGGCCGGTTGCGTTCCGGGTCCGTATCAGCATGGTTAAGCAGGCGAAATTCCAGAGGATCGAGCTTTAGCTTATAAGCCAGCTCATCCATTGCGGATTCAAGGGCGTAAGCACCAGTGGCTTCGCCGGGTCCCCGCATCCACGTGGGCGTACTCATATCAACTGGAAAAACCTTATAACGGGTAGTCACGTTGGGACAGGCATATAAGCCGCGTGAGACGTTGACCGAACCTTCCGTAAACTCTTCGTAAGTAGAAGTAATGCTGTCTGCCTCGTGGGTAATGCCCGTTAATTTACCATCCGCCGTTGCACCGATACCGATCTTTTGTTTGGTGTAAGGACGATAGCCTACCAGATAAAACATCTGGTCGCGCCGTAAAACAAGTTTGAGGGGGCGTCCCACTTTTTTTGCACCAATGAGCGCAGCTATTTCGTGCGGCCAGGTGCGCAATGCAGCACCAAAGCCACCTCCAACATAGGGTGCATATACCTGCACGGCCGTCTCAGGTAATTTAAACGCCTGCATAATGCTTCGCTGCGTGGACTTTACGCCCTGGGTTTTATCCCATACCGTGACTTTTTCCTCTCCATCCCAAAGCACGGTAATGGAATGAAGCTCCATTGGATTGTGCACGTGGATGGGCTGAATATATTCTGCCTCCACTTGTAATGGTGCAGTTTTGTAACCGTCTTCCACGCCCCGGATAACGTCTTTGTAACGCGGACCATCCACCGGGGTAGCCACGTCAATGACTGTATCAGGATTGGTATCGTGTTTATCCTTTCTATACTGGATCCTGATCAACGTAGCGGCGTGCGTGGCCCGCTCGAAAGTATCAGCGACAACCAGGGCCACAGGTTGCCCATTAAAATAGATGCGCTCGTCGCTAAAGACCTGGAAGCCTTTCCCACCTGTGGGGCCCTTAACAGGGTTGCCGCCTGCATCATAGCCGGGTACCTTCATTGAATTGAGATG
>DASWNB010000300.1:0-5132 GCA_036399455.1 Flavisolibacter sp.
TAAGTAAGTTTTCCAGGGGAAGTTCCACCCGTTCTTTTTGACGACAGCTTTAAGGTCTTCCCTGGTAACCGGTAGTATCTCCGTATCAAACGTTTTACCAGTTGAAACCTCTTCAATGCACTCTGTTACCTTATCAATATGAAAGTCGTTCCCCATTATACCGATGTCTTGGAGTAATAAACTACCCGGCTGCCTGCACACGATGTGCATCTACTCTTACCACGTATTTTTCTTTAATCTGACTAAAGGCTCAATTCCAATTTTATCAGGCATCAGTTTGGACAGAACTCAGAAGGAGAGTTGATTTTGTTCAATCCTACATACTTACCTCAAGACTAAAGTGCTTAGGTGCACCCGAAGAGGCACACACCCGCTACTGCCAAGACGCCAGGGCGCAAGAAAAGATTAGCCACTACCCAAACGACCCTCTCACAGCTCGCAGCTAACGACTCGCAGCTTCTCTCTAATCTCCCCCTACAAAACTATTCACGATAGCACTAACAAGAGAAACAATGAGGCTGAAGAGGAGGGCCGGCCACCAGCCGTCCACCTCGAAGCCGTCCACGAGGCTGGCGGCCCATTTGACCATCAGGGCATTGATGATGAGCAGGAAGAGGCCCAGCGTAACGATGGTAACGGGAATGGTGAGAATGACGAGGATAGGCTTGACAAAGGTGTTGAGCAGTGCCAGCACCAGGGCCACGATGAGAATGGTCTTCAGGTCGTCGCTGATGTGCACGCCGTCGAGGAAGTAATCTGCGGCATATACCGCCAGGGCTGTTACCAGCACTCTAATGATGAATCCCATATATGAAGGTTTTTGGTTTGTAGTTTCTTGTTTCTTGTTCCAAGCCGTTCTTTAAGCTCGACCTTCACATCAACAAATCCCATACCCCTATTCCAAATTCCCAATCCCTAATCCCCTCCACCTTCTACCTTTTACCTTCTACCTTACACCTTCTACCTTCTACCTTCTACCCCTACACAACTACCAGCTCATAGAAATTCTCCGGCACCAGGTACTTATTGGCCATTTCCTGGAGCTCCTCCGCCGAGGTGTTCCTGATGGTTTCGAGCTGGCGGTAAAAGAATTCGCCATCGAGGCCGTTCAGTATCAGGTTTTTCCAGCGGCTGATGATCTGGAAGGGGCCGTCTAGGTCGCCGAGGATGGAGCCCATCATGTAATTGCGTACCAGTTGCAGCTCTTCTTCGTCCACCGGCTCGTTGCGCAGCTCTTCCATTTCCTTGTATACTTCGGTGATGGTAGCTTCCGATACGTCGCGGCCGGCTTCGGTGCTTACCATCCAGGCGCTCTGGGCAATATGGTTCTGGAGATAGCTGTAGATGCCGTAAGTGTATCCTTTCTCTTCCCTTATATTGCTCATGAGACGCGAGCCGAAGAAGCCGCCGAACAGGTTGTTCAGCACCTGCACCTTCTGGAAATCGGGGTGGTGGCGGTTGGGGAAAGGAGCGGCAAGACGGATGGCTCCCTGCACGCCCTGAGGATCGTTCACCACGCGGTATTTTCTTTCTTCAGCCGGTTGGGCAGTGATGGGGACGATGTCTATCTTGCTTTGCCTCAGGTCGCCGAAGTTCTGGTCCAGCAGCTCGAAGAGGTTGGAAGGCAGCTTGCCCGCCACGAAGATGATGAACCGTCCGTTGACATAGTAATCGCGGTAAAACTTCAGCACCTCTTCCCTGGTCAGGTTGTCGAAATCTTCGAAGCGGCTGTAGCGGCCGTAAGGATGGTTCTCACCAAACAAATAGGCATCTATCAGGCGGCCCGCCACAAAGTCGGACTTCTTCATGTTTACGTTCAGCCGCTGCTTCATGTTCTGCTTGTAAATATTCATCTCCTCCTCGGGGAAGGAAGCGTCGGTGAGCAGCTCCTTTACCGTAGGCAGCAGGGTGCCCAGGTGCTTGGAGAGACAGTGAAGCGATACGGTAGCCGTTTCGTTGAAGCAGCTCCTGTTGAGGTAAGAGCCGTAGTATTCGAAATGTTCGTTTATCTGGAAAGCATTCTTCGAGGAGGTGCCGTTCTTGAGCAGGAAATTGGCGGAAGCGGCCACGAGGTTCTTTTCCTCGAACCAGTTGCCGGCATAGAATACCCATTCCACCTGCAGCACATCTTCGGCGCCTGCGTCGATGCAGTATACCTCGGTTCCGTTTCTCAGTACGTGCTTTTCGTAGGGCTTGAGCTTCAGGTCAAATTCAACTGCGTCCTTTATAACGGGAGGCGTTTTACGGTCGAGCGTTTGCGTGCTTGCTTGCATATCAGTTCTTGGATAAGTACCAGAGGGTGTTTGAATTTTCCTCGCGGAAGATCTGGTTGGCTTCCGAGTGGATGTCGTTTGCGGTTACGGCGTTGTAGCGGTCAAGCTCTGAGTTCATCAGGGTAGCGTCGCCCAGCAGCTCGTAAAAGGCCAGGCTGTTGGCGCGGTTCATCAGGCTCATGTCCTCGAAAGCAATCAGGCTTTCGGTTTTGTTCTTCACTTTCTGAAGCTCGTTCTCCGTTACCGTTTCGTCCTTCAGTTTTTGGAGCTCCACGGCAATGGCTTTTTCGGCGTCTTCCATCTTTACACCTTTCACCAGCTTGCCTTCTATGGTCAGCAGGCCCGCGTCGGAGGTGCCGAAATGGTAGCATTCGATATTGCTGAACAGCTTTTTTTCCTTTACCAGCGACTGGAAAAGGCGCGATGAGCCGCCGCCGCCCAGTATTTCGGTAATGAGGTCGGAAACGTAGTAGCGATGGTCCATGCGGGGGTAGATATGCCAGCATTTGTAAAGCGCGTCCAGGGGCACGTCGGCAGTTACTTCCAGCTTGCGGGCCGTGCTCTGCGACGGCTCTTCGGGCAGGCGGCGCTCGTACCTGGTGCCGCTTTCAATTGGCCCGAACCATTTCTCCGCCAGGCTCCGCACCTGGTCCACGGTTACATTCCCGGCCACCACCAGTATGGCGTTTACAGGGCGATAATGCTTGAAGAAGAAATCCTTCACGTCCTGCAGGCTTGCATTTTCTATGTGCGACAGCTCGCGGCCGATGGTCATCCAGCGGTAGGGATGCACCTGGAAGGCGAGTTCACGCATTTTATGCCATACATCGCCATAAGGCTTGTTGAGATAATGCTCCTTGAATTCTTCACAAACCACTTTTCGCTGTACATCGAGGCTGTTATCGCTAAAGGCCAGCGACAGCATGCGGTCGCTTTCGAGCCAGAAGGCGGTTTCGAGGTTTTCGGCGGGGATCTGTATATAATAATTCGTTAGGTCGTTAGTGGTGTAGGCGTTGTTTTCGCCTCCGGCCATCTGCAGGGGCTCGTCGTATACGGGTATATTAACGGACCCTCCGAACATCAGGTGCTCGAACAGGTGGGCAAAGCCGGTCTTTGAGGGGTCTTCATCGCGGGCGCCTACATCATACATCACATTCACTACGGCCATTGGGGTGGAGGTATCGCGGTGGACGATCACTCTGAGCCCGTTGGCAAGGGTAAAACGTTCAAACTGTACCACAGGTTCTTTTGTTTAAATATTAATATTACTGCTCAGCTTTATGCGGCAGGTCTGTAAAAATATCGCAAAGTCGTGAATGGTGAAGGGTGAATCGTGAATGGGGTGGTTTGGGGTGGTTCATTCCTGCTGGTACCCGTCAGACTGCAAGAGTGTTACTCACAGTTGCCTATATACAGAGGTGTTGTTTTTAAATGGAAGATCACTGCGGCTTTTCAAACTGGTCAAGGATAGATTTAGCTTTAGCCTGGATATTACTGGTGAGGGGCGAGGGTACTTTTATAGGCATGCCGATGATCGATTTGCTCCAATAAAGTATGTTGGCCGTATCTCTTACGGCCACATAGTGTTCCAGGAGGTCGTACCGGTTCATCATCCTATTTGGTACCATATAAACTGCAATCCGGTAGTCTCTCCCGGCCTCTGAAAAATTTTTCAGCTCGGAGTTTGCCTGTGCCGACAGCTTATACAGGCTGTTTAGGCTGTGGTATCGCTTTGCCCGTTCACATACTGCAGCGGCGGCATGCAGTTGATTGCTGTTGTAGAGTTCCCGGGCATACATATAAAGCACATGTCCATCGGGAATGGGCCCATTGCTGAGTTCCTCGTAGGTTTTTAGTGCCTGTTGCTTAAATCCTGTTCTCTGGAGCTCAAATGCCCGGGCACTTTTCCACGCATGTCGGTACTTGCAGTAAGAAACTGCTCCTGCAAAGAGCGCTCCAGCTATAAGGACCGGGGCAGGCAGCCGGCGCAGGGAATGTGCAAACCGTATGGTTTGTCCGGCGACGCCTGAATGAGCGTTTATAAGAGCCAGGCAGACAAGTGCCTGAAAGATGATCGGGAATATCTGAAGGGGATACGAAAAAACTGCTGCTGCAGCGATGCACAACAATGACGCTGCTGCACTGGTCACTTCCGGCCTTCTACTCTGCCTTTTTAACGAATACCACAATAATCTCAGGAGCGCTAAAAGGGCAAACAGGAAGAGCAGGAAACCTATGACCCCATGCTCGGTCATCAACTGGAAATAATCATTAAAAGCATAAACCGTATGATCTGCAAGAAGGGCTTCCCTGCTGTTTATATCACGGGTTGAGAAGAAATCCGCCTGGTGCTTGTTGTATTGTATTTTAAATTCTCCGGGACCGGCTCCAAACAACCAATTATCTTCTATCATTCGGAGAGAAACCTTATAAATCAGTAAGCGGCCATGACTGGAAGACAGTTTATAAAAGTAAAGCAAGCAAAGGAGGCCAAGGAAGAATAGAAGTGCCGAGGCGGTACATATCCTTTTTAAGCGGCCCGGGGGCATTGCAGTGCACAGGATATATAACATGGCCAGGATTAAGCCCAGCCAGCCCGAGCGCCCTTCGGTCATAAATAAAAGAACAAGGGCGGCCAACATAATACAGGCTGATATGATACGGGTAATCCAGAGATATTTTCTACCGGTCCTGGTGTTGAGGAATAAGGGTATGGACATGGAAATAAGCGAAGCCAGTTCTATGCTGAATATGCTTTTATTCTGCAGGTAAATAATTGTTTCACCGTGGCCGCCAGTCCCGGAAAGTTCCGGCCAAGCCAGCAACAGGAACACGATAAGGTTTGCGAGAGTGGCCAAG
>DASWNB010000301.1:0-3759 GCA_036399455.1 Flavisolibacter sp.
ATACACGCACGACCGCCAGAGCGAGGACAGCACCTTTTTAGGCATGGGAATTATTGTAAGAAAAAGGGATTTCGACTCCTTTTCGTCCGCACCCAACACGGGCGATGGGATCACGCAAACATATACCGTGGTAATGGAAGATAGGGAACGCCCCATAGCCTACCGCTTTGTGGCGGGATGGGAAAGAACAAACCGGCGCTTTGCAGACAGGCAGGCCTTTGAGGAACTGCTGTCAACCGAAGCGGTAAAGTGGAGCAACCCGGTTAAGACCAAATGGAAATAACATAATTCGGATATCATGATACTCTCTCGTTATACATTGAAGAACATCACCGGACAGGTAACCGTACCGGACCCCTCCGTGTTTGAGCTGCCTGAAAAAGTGCTGCAGTTCGGTACCGGAGTGCTGCTGCGGGGCCTGCCCGATTATTTTATCGATAAGGCCAACCGCCAGGGCATTTTCAACGGCCGCATCGTGGTGGTGAAATCCACATCGCAGGGCGAAACCTCGGCCTTCGGCAGGCAGGACGGCCTTTATACGCTGTGTGTCCGGGGTATAGAGAACGGTAAAAAGGTGGAAGAGAATATCATCCACTCCTGCATCAGCCGCGTGCTGAGCGCCACCGAAGAATGGGAGCAGATATTGGAATGCGCCCACAGCAAGAACATGCAGGTGATCATTTCCAACACAACCGAAGTAGGCATACAACTGGTGAACGACGACATCCGCCGCCACCCGCCCGCATCTTACCCCGGCAAGCTGCTGGCCTTCCTGTATGAGCGCTTCCGTGCCTTCGGGGGCAGCGCCATCAGCGGCATGGTCATCGTGCCAACAGAGCTGATTCCCAATAATGGAAAAAAACTGGAATCCATCGTGCTGGAGCTGGCCCACCTCAACGGGCTGGAAGACGAATTCATAGAATGGCTCGAAAATCATAACCACTTCTGCAACTCGCTTGTGGACCGCATTGTTCCCGGTAAACCCGATGAAAGCGTGCAGTCCGCACTTGAAGCGGAGCTGGGTTATTCCGACAAGCTCATGACCATGAGCGAGGTTTACCGCCTTTGGGCCATCGAAGGTGACGGCCACATACAGCAGGTGCTTTCCTTTGCAGATGCCGATCCCGGCGTGGTGATCACCCCGGACATCGACCTGCACCGCGAGCTGAAGCTGCGCCTGCTCAACGGAACACATACACTGAGCTGCGGTCTTGCTTTTCTTGCAGGCTGCGATACCGTTAAGGAAGCAATGGATGATGAAATTGTATCCGGCTTCATCACGGCGCTGATGCAGCACGAGATCGCACCGTCCATTCCTTACCGCGTGGACCCTGCCACTGCGCAGGAATTCGGCGCCCGTGTGCTCGACCGCTTCCGCAACCCGCACATAAAGCACCAATGGATCAACATCACCATGCAGTACAGCTCAAAGATGAAGATGCGCTGCCTGCCCGTGCTGCTGAAACACTACGAGCAGCACGATGATGCCCCGGGCCTGTTTGCGCTGGGATTTGCCGCGTATCTTTATTTCATGAAAGCAGTGGAGCGGAAAGGCACGCAATACTTTGGCGAACTGAATGGAACAAAATACGGGATCCAGGACGACCAGGCCGAAGTGTTCTACAAGCGCTGGATGGGACTGTCAACCGCAGGACTTGTGCAGGATGCACTGCGTGATACCGGCTTCTGGGGCCTCGACCTCAACAGCCTTCCCGGCTTTACACAGGCTGTTACCGAAAACCTGAACCAGATCATCCACGGCGGCATCCGCGAAGCCATGGAAGGGATCTCCATAAAAAAAATAATTGCGGCATGAAGCACAGAGTGACCAAAGTGCATCCCGACGATAACGTGCTGGTGGCATTGGCCAACCTGGAAGAAGGAGAGGTGATCTCCTGGAACGGCAGCGAATTCCGGCTGCCCAACCGCGTTCCTGCCAAGCATAAATTCGTCACCACCGACCTCGGTCCCGGCGACCCCGTGACCATGTACGGCGTATTGGTGGGCAAGGCGGAGAAGCCTATTACAAAAGGCGGTGTCATCACCACCTCCAACCTGAAGCACGCCGCCAACGGCTTTGAAGTAGGCGAACGCAGGCTGCAGTGGAGCCGCCCCGATGTTTCGAAATTTGAAAACCGCACTTTCATGGGTTATCACCGGCCCGACGGTAAAGTGGGCACGGGCAATTATTGGCTGGTGATCCCACTGGTGTTTTGCGAAAACCGCAACCTCGAAGTGCTACGCGAAGCGCTGGTGGACGAGCTGGGCTACGGCAGGACCCGCCAGCACAGGACAGGCGTTTCACAACTGGTGGAACTATACAAAAGCGGCGGAAGCGTTGACGATATACTAAAGGCCGATCTCTCCGTGCAGCAGCAGGAAGCAAAAAAGCAAAGGCTGTTCCCCAACGTGGACGGCATTAAATTCCTGAACCATGAAGGCGGCTGCGGCGGCACAAGACAGGACGCGCAAACGCTCTGCGGGCTGCTGGCGGGTTACATTACGCACTCCAATGTTGCGGGAGCAACGATACTCAGCCTGGGCTGCCAGAATGCACAGGTACAGATGCTGCAGGAAGAAATAGCCAAACGCGATGCAGGCTTTAGCAAGCCCCTGTACATACTGGAGCAGCAGAAGATCGGCACCGAAGAAGAACTGATACGCCAGGCCATCAGGCAAACCTTTGCAGGACTGGTACATGCCAACGGCATCGAACGCAAGCCTGCTCCGCTCAGCAAATTGTGCATCGGTCTTGAATGCGGCGGCTCTGACGGCTTTAGCGGCATCTCCGCTAATCCTGCAATCGGCTATACTTCAGATTTATTAGTGGCATTGGGCGGATCGGTGATACTGTCCGAATTTCCCGAGCTGTGCGGCGTGGAGCAGAACATCAGCGACCGCTGCGTGGATGTGCAGGCGGCATACCGCTTTTCACACCTGATGAAAACATATGCTCAAAGGGCAAAAGATGCAGGCTCCGGCTTCGACATGAACCCTTCGCCTGGGAACATCAAGGACGGCCTGATAACGGATGCGATCAAATCAGCAGGCGCAGCCAAGAAGGGAGGGACATCACCCGTAGTGGACATACTCGACTATCCCGAAATGGTGACCAAACCCGGCCTCAACCTTTTGTGCACGCCCGGCAACGACGTGGAAAGCACAACGGCCGAAGTAGGCTCGGGCGCCAACATCGTTCTGTTTACTACAGGCCTGGGAACTCCTACGGGCAATCCCATTGCTCCCGTGGTAAAGCTGTCGAGCAATACGGTGCTTTACCAGAAAATGCACGATATTATAGACATAAACACCGGCACTATCATCGAAGGCGAGGAAACCATCGAGCAGGCCGGCGAAAGAATACTGGATTACGTGATAAAGGTGGCCAGCGGAGAAATTGAAGTGGCTTCCGTAAGAAACGGCCAGGATGATTTCATTCCCTGGAAAAGAGGAGTGAGCCTGTAAGGCACTGGCTGTATAAAATCAAAAAAGATGAAAACATTCCTGGACGAAAATTTCCTGCTGCAAACAAAAACGGCGCAGAGGCTGTACCACGAGCATGCCAAAGACATGCCCATCATCGACTACCACTGCCACCTGCCACCCGACCAGATTGCAGCGGACCTCAACTTCGAAAACCTCACGCAGGTGTGGCTTTACGGCGACCATTACAAGTGGAGGGCCATGCGCACCAACGGGGTGGACGAAAGCTACTGCACCGGCAACAAAAGCGATTCGGAGAAATTCCGCAAGTGGGCC
>DASWNB010000302.1:0-2985 GCA_036399455.1 Flavisolibacter sp.
AGGTCTGGTTGATGTAGATGGTTTCGGTCTTGCTGTTGGTCATCCATAGCGTGACGGGGGCTGCGCTGGTGATTATGTTGGCCAGTTCCTCGCTCTTCTGCTGTACTTCCTTTGCTTCTCTTTCAGAGGGGCTTTCCTTTACGGCGGACATCACGTGCGGCTTGCCGCGGAAGATAAAATAAGAGCCCTTGAACTCGGCTTCAAACGCGGTCCCGTCTTTTTTTAACCGGGTGCTGGTGCCCGAGTACTGCCGTCCTGAAAGAGCAATTTCCTTCAGCGCTTCAAAATCCTGCGGGTTCTTGAACAGCTTTCCTGCATGCGATCCTATCAGCTCATCGTAGCTATAGCCGAAGATGCGGCAGGCGGAGGGATTGGCCTCGGCTATAGTGCCGTTCTCATCGTAAATGATAATGGAGTCCGATGCAGCATTGAAGATGCTGTGGTACTGCTCTTTCTGCTCCATCAGGGTTCTTTCTATCTGCTTTTTTTCCTCGAACAGGCGGGCATTGCCCATGGCGATGGCTGCCTGGATGGCCACACCTTCGATAAGCCTTTCCGACTTTTCGGTAAACACTCCCGGTTCCGGATGGCCAAAGAAGAGGCCGCCTATAGCCTCGTTGGTAAAGGGAGAGACCACCGGGACGGCCAGGTAGCTCCTCACCGGCAGGTGTCCTTTGGGCATGCCGTGGTAAGGGGGATTCTGCCCGTACTCCGGCTGCTTTGTTACATCGTCGTACCGGACCGTTCCCTGTGCGGAAAAGGTAGGAGAGAATATCTTGGTATTGCGGGGATTGGGAAACTTGGAGAAAGCTTCCTTGGCAACACCTGAAATGGTGTACAGCAGGAAGGCTTCGCCTTTCTGGTTGATGACGTTATAGAAGAATGCGCCGAATTGAGCGCCGCTCAGCTCGGTACCTATGTCCGTTACCCGCTGGACTAGTTTCTCCAGTTCGATTTCGGAGGTGATGGCTTTAGCGGACTCAAGCAGCAACTCAACAATGGTCTTTGTTGTACTCACGGTGGTTCTGTTATGGAAAAGAATTCAATTTACTAAACATCATGTATTGATGGGCAATTTTGTGCCAAATGGCTAATTTTGGTACAGAGCCAGGAATTAACCCCATAACCATAAACTGAAGAGCAGGTGCTGAACGATCATTCATTGCATATTTTACTGGTAGATGATGACGTGACGGACAGGGAGCTGTTCATAGACGCTATCAGGCTGGCAGGAAAGAAATACAACGTGTCCGAAGCTTCCAATGGCGAAGAGGCCATTCGTTTCCTGAACGATACCAGCCGCCTCCCCGACCTTATTATTCTCGACCTGAACATGCCTATAAAAGACGGCAGGACCACTCTTAAGGAGATCAAGGCTCATGAGGTTTTCAGAAGCATTCCTGTTTGCATCATGTCTACTTCCAGCGCCAATTTCGATGTGACCAATGCTTACGATAGCGGGGCTAATATTTTCCTGGTGAAGCCTCTTGATTTCAAGGAATTGATAGAGATGCTTGGCAGCCTGCTGACGCTTTTTTCGAAGTATGTTACTTTGGCCAATAAGGCGACGAGTCACAGGTAGATGAACGATTAGTCTAGATAGTTAAGGTCGATGAATCTTGTAGTGGTTGCATTCTTTCTTATTTCAGGTATTCTTTTATTGTTTGTTTTCCACCTTTTGCCTTAACGCAAAAGGTGGAGCCAAAAAGTCAAGGCTGCCCCGATGCTCCGCCGGGCAGCCGGGCACACGCACAACAGCCACGCGCCACAGGTTGCATCATTTACTAGGTAAGCAGTCTTTCTTTCCTGCACTTAGCTCACTTCACGTCTTTTTCTTGCCTCCGGTATATAGGGCACCAGGTGGTACAATCGTTAGGCGCTGAATTCCGCAGAGAATACTACAACCATTCATTACAGCACAGCCAGCGGAATGAGGCGCTGGACCAATCACTCAGATCGAAGAACGTTCAGCGAAGAAGGCTCTGCTGCACCATCTGGGAAGCGGATGTCTGTCCTACCCTAACTCCTAATTCCCAATTCCTTCTCACCTTTAACCATCTGCCTTTCACCATCTGCCTTTCCCCTTCTACCTCTTGCCTTCCACCCTTACCTTTCCGCCATTCGCCTTCAGATCCTCCAGGCAGGCATCATCGAGTTTGGGAACGCTTTTCTTGAGAACGAAGCTGGGAACTTCGGTGTCCATGAGGTAATACATCAGGCATTGAGGGTTGGTGCAGTGCTTGCCGTGATCGTCGTCTTTATGGCTGCTTTGAAGGGGAGATCCTACGTTGACAAGTCCAAGTAAATGACCCAGTTCATGCTGGAGTACTCTTGTTTCCAGGTGGGTGCGGCTGGGCTTTTTAAAGCTGTTGGAGTTTTCTTTTATGTTCCTGCCAAACATTACGGCCGATGTATTGAGGTAGGCATATCCCAGCATCTTGTCATCGGCATAATAACCATTAGTGTAAAGAATGTAGACTGCCAGTTCCTTACCGGAGCTGTAAAGCTTGCGGTTGGATTTTTCTATGGCCATGATTTCTTCCATGGTTAGCACGGAATCCCCGGAAGAACTGATTTCACTTGTGACGATGGTGATGCCATCGGGCTTGTTGAGGTGTTCTTCCAGAAAGCTTTTCAACTGCGCTACGGCAATCCTGTCCGGCCGGAAGCATTTCATGTATTGTATCTCTATTTTCAGCGAAGTGAATTTACTGGCGGACAGAAGGTGGTTGGCAGAGCTTCCCACATGCTGCGTATGGAAGTTGAGATCAAATGATTCTTCTTCCTCAAGAGCTATCGACTTTGTGCAGTGCGCCAGCGCTATAATTATGAGCACCAGGCAGGCTATTCGCATCTTCATAGGTCACTCGTTTACGGTTAAGAAATGAGCCTTAGCGGCATTACAATTTCCGTAAAACGTTTCGCTGCCGAGCCTGTTGTTTTGTTAAAGAAGTCCACAGTCCACGGTCCACAGTCCACAGACGA
>DASWNB010000303.1:0-5958 GCA_036399455.1 Flavisolibacter sp.
AAGGGCGGGGGAGTGGCTAAGCTTCCGGCCTATAAGCGTTACCCTGTAGCCCTGTTGCGCCAGCGAGGTACAGATGCGGTGCATCCGTTGGTCAAAAGCAAGGTCATTGGTAACGGTGAAATATATATGCTTCAAGATGATGCCGGTGTGGTGAAGGTAATGGCTTTGTAAACCCGCTCGGTAAATTCAACGACAGGAAGCCCTTCAAACAGGTTGGAAGTAGCGTTCTGCTCCAGCGAAGCGGCCAGTTCCCGGTAGAATTTCCTGTACTGTTCTTCCTCTCTTCCTGTAACGGACAGCAGCACATTTCCGCCCTGCATCACCCTCCAGCTATCCTGCTCCCCGGTAATGCCGATGCTGCCATTCTCTCCATTCAATTCAACCTGGACAAGCGGGCTTTCTTCTGCTGAAAGCGACCATTGCAGGCTGCCACGGGCACCGCTCTTCATTTGAAGAGAGGCGCTGCCGCTTTCCTCTGCATCTTCACCAGCAATGCGCTGTGCAACACCACTGCCGGAAACAGCTTCTCCCAGCAAACGGTACAGCAGCTCCATCACGTCAAAAAAATCCGAGTAAAGAAGCCCTCCGCCGGGAAAGCTTTTCTTCTTCCACTCCTTACCTGTGCCCGCAGGACGGACAGCCTTCACCGAAAAGCTTTTTATCGCGCCGCAGGCGGATATCACCGCTGCTGCCAGCGCATCAACACCGGCAGCCTCCCATTGAGGGACCAGGTGCAGCTTTCTTCGCGTGAATTTTTCTGTTTCCACCATTTGCCAGGCGGCGGCGGAAGTAAGGCAAAGCGGCTGTTCGCACGCCACATGCTTTCCAGCCTGCAGCATTTTGATCACGTGTTCCGCATGAGTTCCATTGGGCGTGCAGATAACGGCCACATCAAATTCCTCCCCCGTATGCAGCAGGTCGTCCACTGAATACCAGGCTTCGGCGCGGTGCTGCTGCGCCAGGTGGTCTGCCCTTGCAGCATCCGTATCGCACGCCACCACCACCCGGCCTGTTACTTCCAGGCGTTCTGCGTGCCTCGTGCCGGCATCGCCGCAGCCGATTATTGCAAAGCGGTTCATGGGGGCAAAGGTAACCGATAACCGATAACTGATGACCGATAACCGATAACCGATAAGGGACAATCGACTACCGATCAGCGATTGCCTGAAAGTACAAGGCCCGCTACAGTTATGCAGCAGGCCTTGTGTATAGGAAAGTTACGCTGGAGACTCGGTTATCGGTAGTCGATCATCGGTCATCGGTCATCGGTTGTCGGTTGTCGGTTGTCGGTTGTCGGTCATCCACTAGAATCCCCCCGCATCCATATTCACATCACTTTCCGCCCTGGTGTTCTTGCGCTTGAACAGGGTGGCGTCCATTTTACCAAAGCGCCAGTTGAAAGCAAGGCGTGCCACCTGGGGATCCCTGCGGCGCTGGACGTCCTGGATAAAGAAAGGAAGCGATTCGGTATGAGCATCGTACTTCCTGGTACGCAGGATGTCGTTAACGTTCAGGGAAAGAGACGCGGTGCGGTTCTTCAGGAACTCGAAGCGGATGCCTGCATCCATACCGAAGTTGGGACGGATAAAGCCCTGCGCTGCAGACTGGCCGCCGCCGCCGAACATACCACCGCCACCGCCACCAAAGCCTCCGCGTCCGCCACCACCACGCCCGCCGGGGGCCGAAATGATCTTGGACTGGTAATCGGCAGAAAGCTGGATTGAAATGTTCTTAGGCAGGCGGAAGCTGTTATTCAGCTTCAGGAAGTAGCTCAGGAACTGGTCGGGATCGGGTTGGTCATCAAGGTCAATCTTCGAGGTAAAGAAGTTGGCGTTCGAGGTGATGTCCCACCACTTGGTGATCTTGTTCCTGCTGGTCAGCTCAAGACCGGTCACGTAGCTGCGGTTGGCGTTCACGTAGCTGCTTACCAGTACGGAGTCGCGGTTCAGCACCGTGTCAAACTCGGGCCTGAAAATGCTGGTGATAAGGTTGTTGGTATTCTTGAAATAAACCGAAGCGATCAGGTTGTCGCGGTTCTCGAATATTTTGGAATAAGACAGTTCCAGCGAGTTGGTGAACTCGGGATCGAGATCGGGGTTGCCGCGGGAGATGTTGAGCGAATCGCTGTAATCCGTAAAGGGGAACAGTTGCCAGAATCCGGGACGGTTGATGCGGCGGCTGTAGTTCAACTGCAGGTCGTCGGTCTCGCTTAATTTCTGGCTCAGGAAAACGCTGGGGAACAGGCTGATGGGGAATTCCATTTCAAAGCGGTCCTTCCCGTTCAGTATTCCCTGGTTGTCGGAGCTCTCCGCCCTCAGGCCCAGTTGGTAACCGAAGTCCTTGATGCGGTTGGAGTATGTAGCATAAGCAGCATACACGCGATCCTTGTTGTTGTACACCGTGCTGCTGGTTTTACCGGAGATCATGTAGCTGAGGTTGTTGTCCAGCTCACGTATGGAAGCGCGGGCGCCTATTTCAAATTTGGATTTGTCGTTGATCGGGTTCGAGTAGTCGGTCTGGATCACCAGGTTCTTGTTGGAGCCGCTGCCCGTTTGCGATTGAAAGTAGGTACGGTCGAACATGTTGCCCTTGAAGTAATCGGTGTTGATGATGTTGTTGTTCTCGTTCCTGCCCTGGTTCATGGTTACGTCGGCAGTCCACTCGCGGCCTGCCTTGGGGAAATTATGCTTGAAGCTCAGCTGCGTGCCCCAGTTACGGAACTGGTTTTCGGAGTTGGCCCTCCTTTCCTGGAACTCGGATACGCTGTTAAAGAGCGAATCAATGCGGGTGTCGCTAAAGATGGAGGGGTCCATGCCGCCGCGTGCCATAGAGCCGGAAATGGTAAGGGTGTTCCGGTTATCAATAAAGTAGTCGATACCGCCCCTGAGAAAGCCAAACTGGCCTTCAGCTATGGTTTTTTCAGTTTGATAGGTATTAACCTGGCGGGTGCCGAAGATATTCTGCCTTTCGGTAATGCCGTTGCCGATGCTCTTGCGCTGGTTGAACTGGCCGCTGGCGAATACGTTGATCTTGTTCTGGCGCACGTTGATGTCGCCGCCGATGCCCACTTTTGCGCGGGTGTCGATATTGGCGCGGATGTTACCGCTGTAGCCTACGCGCTTGTTCTTTTTTAGCACGATGTTCAGTATGCCTGCGGTACCGCCCGATGCGTCGAACTTGGCGGAAGGGTTGGTGATGATCTCCACGCTTTCGATAGCATCAGCAGGTATCTGCTCAAGGGTCAGGTTGGTAGGACGTCCGTCAACAAATATCTGGGGTGCGCTGTTGCGGAGGGTCACGTTGCCGTCTATGTCCACGTTGATGGAAGGAACGTTCTTCATTACGTCCACCGCCGTGCCGCCCTGCGATACCAGGTTCCTGTCCACATTAAACACCTTGCGGTCGATGCCCATCTGGAGGAGAGGCCTGTTGGCGGTTACTGTTACGCCGCCCAGTACTTTGTCGTCTATTTCAAGCTTGATATTGCCAAGGTCCTTATCTATGGCGCCCAGCATGGCCATCGGGTCGTTGCCTGCGGCATTCCTGTTGGGCATTTCAAAAGCTACGGCCTGCTCATAGCTTTTGTAGCCGATGCCGGTCACGCGGAGCTTGTAGCGGCCCATGAGGGGGACGTTCTCCACGCTGAAATCTCCTGTGCCGGAGGTGAGCATGCCGCCCACGATCACTTCTTTTCTCTGGCGGGTGGCGGAGTCCATACGTTCGGTAACAAGGGTAACGGAGGCTGCATCTATTCCTTTGTTGGAAGCGTCAACGATCTTCCCGTAGAAGCGTCCGGTAGGCATCTGCCCGCCGTTCCGCTGTCCTGCTCCGGGCATGCCTGGAAGCTGGGCGTTGGCAAAAAAAGCAATCACACTCAAAACAGTCACAGCTAAAATCTTCTTCATGGTCTTTTATCTTATTGAGCCGCAAAGGTAGGACAGATTGGATGCTGTGGAATTCATAATTAACCTTAATTAACGTTGCGAGAGAGGATTACCGATGACCGACAACCGATTAGAGACCACCGATTACCGATAGAACAGGACCGCCGATGAGCATAATGAGGGATATAGCTTAGTTATAGGTTAGATATAGCTAAGAAGGATGGAAGGAATAAGGTGTAAGGTGTAAGGCGGCTTCGGACTTAAGATTTACGGCTTACGACTTACGGCTTACGACTTCCACCTTTTGAGCTTTCTGCTTTGAATTTATTTCTCCTATCCCTATCTTTGCACCTCCCCGGGCGAAAGCCTGGTGAATTTTCCAGTATGGTGGTTATAGCTCAGTTGGTTAGAGCATCAGATTGTGGTTCTGAGGGTCGCCGGTTCGAGCCCGGTTAGCCACCCGGTTATCGTCAAAAGAAAACTCCCGCCGAATGGCGGGATTTTCTTTTGACGATAACCGATGAACGACAACCGGTAACCGATGGGTCGCCTTTGTGCAATCTTCGCGTCTTTGCGTCCTGGCGGTTATCTCTCTTCGGTTGTCGGTGGTCGCTTATCGGTAGTCCCTCATCGGTGGTCCTCTCTCCCCGCCTTTCATCAAAAACGTTTGTTAAACAGACCCTCCCTGCAACTATAGCCTGCTTTTTGCGTTATTTTTGATAGGTATGCTTCAGGCAATAAAATATCTGATCAGTATGAAAAGACTCCCTATACTCTTATTGATGCTTGCTGGTGGTATCTTTTTGGCTTTCCAGACAATGGGAACCAGCAGCAAGAACACCATCCCTCCGTCCAAGTATGAAAAGATTCTCCAGATCGTAGGCGAATACCTTACCCAGGGTCACTACAAGCCAAAGGACATCAACGACGAACTTTCGAAGAAAGTCTTCTACAAATATTTCGAAGAGCTCGATGCCGAGAAGAACATCTTCCTCCAGCAGGACATCGAATCACTTAAAAAATTTGAGAAATCAATCGACGACGAAATCAAGGGCGCACCGGTGGAGTTCTTCCTGGCAGCAGGCAAGATCTTCAACCAGAGGGCCGAGGAAGCTTCCCAGCTTTACAAGGACATCCTCTCCAAACCGTTTGATTTCACTTCCAACGAGTCCGTAGTCACCGATTCCAAGAAACTCTCTTTCTCCAACTCCGAAGCCCAGCGCAAGGAACAGTGGAGAAAGCGCCTCAAATACCTGACCCTTGAACGCTATGTTGAGCTCCTCGACATCCGCGAAAAGAACAAGGGCAAGGAAGGCTTCGTGGTAAAGACCGATGCCGAGCTGGAAAAAGAAGCCCGCGAGAAGGTCTCCAAGATCATGGACAGGACTTTCGAGCGCTACCGTTTCAAATTTAACGACGACGACAAGTTCAGCATCTTCGTAAACACCATCACCACCATGATGGACCCCTATACAGAGTTCTTCCCACCTGTAGAGAAAAGATATTTCGATGAGCAACTGAGCGGCCGCTTCTCGGGTATCGGCGCTTCCCTGGCTTACGAAGAAGGCAATATCAAGATCAACAGCCTTGTAACCGGCAGCCCCGCACAGCGCTCAGGACAGATAGAGGTAGGCGATGTGATCATGAAAGTGGCGCAAGGCAGCGAGGCTCCCGTTGAGCTGACCGGCTATATCGTGGAAGATGCTGTAAAGCTTATTCGCGGTAAAAAAGGCACTGAAGTAAAGCTGACACTGAAGAAAAAAGACGGAACCATAAAGACTGTTGCGCTGGTCCGCGACGAGATCATACAGGACGAAACTTATGTGCGCAGCGCTGTTATCAATGAAGGCGGCGCCAAGATAGGATACATCTACCTTCCCGAGTTCTACGCTGATTTCGAGCGTCCCAACGGCGCCCGTAGCGGTATGGACGTAGCCCGCGAGGTAGTCAAGCTGAAGCAGGAAAAAGTTGATGGCATAGTAATCGACCTCCGCAATAACGGCGGCGGATCGCTCTTCGATGTTATCCAGATAGCCGGGCTTTTCATTGATGAAGGTCCCATCGTACAGGTGCG
>DASWNB010000304.1:0-2579 GCA_036399455.1 Flavisolibacter sp.
AAAACTATGCCTAATAATGACCGTGTAAGTTACTCTTTAAGCTTCAGGTTCTTATGTAAAGGCCTGTTAAGAAATGATGAGAATTAAGTGAAAATTGATAACCGTTAACCGACCACCCTTAACCGAGGGTTACCGTTGTGAGATACACGATAACCACAAAGGCGCCAAGACGTGAGGATGCACCAGCATCGGTGACCGGTTATCGCTTATCATCCATTCGTGGTCGGTGGTCTCTTATCGGTTATCGCTCCGCCTACCAACGGGCCACCACCTTAAAGTTCACCAATCGCGGAGTAAGCCGGTTGGGCATGGTGAATACGTTGTTGGCGAAGTCCTTAATAAGGAGGTAAGAAATGGTGTTGGGACGGTCGATGAGGTTGAAGACCTCGAGGCTGGCCCATACGTTGTCGAAGTTGCGGAAAGGGCTGCGGCTGCGGCGGTTGCTTTTTTCGCTGTCGAGCAGGAGAACGCTGAAGCCGATATCCGTACGCAGGTAAGGCTCTATGCGGAGTGCATTCCTGTATTTTATGCTGCCGGGGATGTTGTAGGGAAGGTTGGTTCCGTAAAGGGCGCTCAGGTACACCTTGAAGTTCTTGTTGGTGCTGAGGTAATCCTGGAAGAACATGCCGAAGGTGACCATGCGGTCCGTGGGACGGCGCAGCCATCCTCCCTCCACGGTGGAGCTGTCGATGGGACGGTTCTGGTCGTCGAGAGTGTATACCTTGTATTCGTCGCCTTCGAGCTCTTCCTTCGTTTTCATGATGCCCAGGCTGATCCAGCTTTCGGCATCCTTTACCAGTTCGCCAAAGAGGCGCATCTCCAGGCCTGCCGCATAAGCTTTTGCGCTGTTCTCGCCAAAATACCGGATCCGCACGTTGTCGATGTCGTAAGGCACCACGTCGCTCATGCTTTTGTAATAGGCTTCGGTAGTAAGGCGCATGGGACGGTTCCAGCCTATAAAATTGTAATCGAATCCGGCCACACCCTGCCAGCTTTTCTGTGCTTTTACACCCGTGTTCACTGTACCGTCGTAACGGCGCAGCTCGCGGTAGAAGGGCGGCTGGTGGTAGGCACCGGCAGCAGCGCGGAAAATGATGTCCCTCTTCCAGTTTGGTTTCCACGAAGCGCCTACGCGCGGGGCGATCAGCAGCTCTTCATTCAGGTCGTTATAGTTGAAGCGCAGGCCTGCCTGGAGCGTAAAGGCGTTGCCGTTCTTCTGGAATACCATGTTATCCTGCACATAACCGTTGAATTTGTTTATCTGGAGAGCAGCAGAGGATTTGATCACCCTGTTGAGCTGGAGCAGCGTGGGATTGAAGGGAAGAGAATAACCCGCCGAATCCTGGAACTCCCATTCGTTCAACCGGTCGTCGATGGTGGTGCGGTCGTAGCCGATGCCCCACAGGATGGAATGCTGCCCGCGGTCGAGGCTTCCCTTGTGCGAAAAGTTGTAGTCGACGATGTTCAGGCGGTTACGGGCAAAGTTCTGGAAAACGCCTGCACCCAGCGGGTTTACAATCAACCCGAAAGTGGGCCTAGACTGGTCAAAATCGCGGTCGCCGAAGAGGTAGGCTCCCGCAATGTCTATATTCTCCCTTTCATCGTTCTCAAAGCGTGACGCGAGGAATTTCAGGCGCAGGTTCTGGCCTGGCTGCCAGGTGGCCGAAGCGCCCAGCATGGCCGTGGAATAGGCATCCTTCTCCCTTCCTTCAAAATAAATATCCACGCCCAGGTTGGACGTGAAGAAAGGCGAGAACACCGATGAGGTAAGCTGGCTGTATTGCGGGATAAGCGTGAATTTGGTTTGTGAGATGTTACCCAGCAGCTCGGCGCTCCACCTGCTGTTGAACTGGTAGCCCACCAGTGCCTGGAAATCGGTGGAAGAAGGCACATAGCTGCCCTGTGTTTCCTGCCGGCTGAGCAGGTTGCGGTTGCTGCGGTTGCGCAGCCCGAAGATGTAGGAAAACTTATCCTTTCCTGTAAGTCCTTCCAGGTGAAAACCCTGCTCCAGTATGCTCACGTAAGCCGAACCGCCAAAAGCCCTCGGTTTTTTGTATTGTATGTCCAGCACGGAACTCATTTTGTCGCCATAACGTGCCTGGAAGCCGCCGGTGTAAAAGCTGATGTTGCGCACCATTTCGGGGTTGATAAAGCTCAACCCTTCCTGCTGGCCGCTGCGTACCAGGTAGGGGCGGAAGACCTCGAAATCGTTTACATAGATGAGGTTTTCATCGTAGCTGCCGCCACGGACGTTGTATTGTGAGGTCAGCTCGTTGTTGGAGCCCACAAATATCTTGATGAGGTTTTCCACGCCCATGACGGGAGAGGGGAGATTAATGACCGATTTGGGGTTGGGGCGGATAAGTCCCGCTTCGTTGCGTTCGCGCCGGTCGGTGATGACCACCTCCTGGAGCGTTCCGCTGCCCTGTTCGAGGCGGATGGTGATCTTTTCCTCTTCGCCTTCATTGAGCAGGAAGTTCTGCTGCACGGTCTTGTAGCCGGTAAAAGAAAATACCAGCGCAAAGGCTTTGTCTGCCGGCACCCTTACGAGGAAGAAGCCGGAATCGTTTGTGGCGATG
>DASWNB010000305.1:0-3810 GCA_036399455.1 Flavisolibacter sp.
GGGAACACGATCACCCTGCCTACGTCCGGCGGTGGTTTTACACTTCCTTATTCGGCTTCCCAGGCTTCTGCTACTCCTCCTCTTTTTACCATCAACAATACTTCAACCACAGGCAATGCGGTAGCCATCCACGGTACCTCGGCCTCCACGGCCAGCGGTACCGGAGGCACTTCAGGCGTTAGCGCCATACTGGGTGAGCTTACGGCTACCAGCGGTGGCGGCTTTAGTGCCGCCCTCAGGGGAGTGAACCGGAGCACTACCAGCCTGGGAGTGGGCACGATAGGCTATCATGCCGGTAGCGGTTACGGTGTTTATGGCGAAGCGCCGTCCGGGTATGGCCTTGTAGGCGTTTCCAATTCGGGCTATGGCCTTTACAGTTCCTCTTCATCAGGATATGGCGCGTACTTGTCCAGCTCATCGGGACTTGCCCTGGTGACCGGCTCGGGAGATGTACTGATGCATAATACGCTGACTGCGGGCCGGACTACGGTTGGAAGCTCAAGCAACGGTGTGAACGGCTATACCACCACAGGAATAGGCATATACGGCCAATCTACCGCCACAGCAGGCGGCGGCGTGGTGGGTGACGGCAGGTATATCGGCGTGCAGGGAACTTCCACAGGCGCAGATCCCAACCGCCAGGCCGTAAGGGGCGATAACTTTGGCTCTACCACGGGCTATGCAGGCGTTTTCATTGGCACCGTAGGCGTGTTCGGCACCCTCACCAAAACCGCGGGTTCCTTCCAGATCGACCACCCGCTGGATCCTGAGAATAAATTCCTGGTGCATTCTTTCGTAGAGTCCCCGGACATGAAAAATATTTACGACGGCATTGTCACCACCGATGCCAGGGGCGAGGCAGTAGTGACCATGCCCGACTGGTTCCAGGCGCTGAATATGGATTTCCGGTACCAGCTAACCTGCATCAACCAATTTGCGCAAGCCATTATTTTCAAGGAGATCACAGGCAACAAATTCACCATCAAAACAGACAAGCCCAACGTAAAAGTAAGCTGGCAGGTAACCGGCACACGGAACGATCCCTATGCAAGGGACAACCGCCTGCCTGTAGAAAAGATGAAGGCTGCCGGTGAAAGAGGCAAGTACATCTACCCCGAAGGCTACGGCAAGGGCCGCGAAAGCTCCCTTGAAGCCATGCGTGGAGCAGCTACCACGAAGGAGTAGCCATAAGTCATAAGTCGTAAGTCAGAAGCCCGGAGCATATACAATGCTCCGGGCTTCAATTTTTTAAGACCAAAACCGTTATTACCCGCAAGTGCACAAAGGAAACGCAAAGACTCGCAAGGACGATTTCCGCTGGCTTATGACTTAAGGCTTAAGGCTCAGCAAGTATCTTCCTTCATAAACGACTACCTGTGGACCTCTCTCAGTAGTTCCAGGGATAACCCAGCCTTACATGGGTTTGCTCTTCGAAGATGTCCTTGCGGTTGTGAAGTGCTTCCTGGATGAGGTCATTGGAAGAAACCACGCCGCGGAATTCAAAGCGGTCGAATACGGCCAGGTGTTTTACCTGGTATCTTTCCATCAACTGAAGGCAGTGCTCCAGTGAATTGTCGGGCGTAGCAACAGGCAGCGTACGGCTCATGAGCTCCCTTACCAGTATCTTGTTCAGGGGGCGGTCGTCGAGAAGGGCCCTTGCGGCAATCTCGTGATCGGTGAGAATGCCCTGGAAGCGGCCTTCGTCCATAACAATAAGGTAATCTACGTTCTCGCAGATCATCTGGTACAGCGCATCGCTGACCATACAACCGGGAACAACTGTGTTGAATTGAGGGTATTTGCGGCCCAATACATCAGCAACTTTTTCCATAGAAAAGTTTTTAAAAGGATAATAAAACTGATGGTGGTTAACTAATGAGGTGGCTTGGTGAAATAAATTTAAACAAAACCTCCGAAACAGAGCTCATCCATAAAGAAGGAAATTATACACACCAGGTTCAGGAGCCTGTCCGCACACGCGGGTCGACAAGCCCGTATAAAATATCTGCCAGTATATTCACGAGTATAAAGAAGGTGGCGGAAATCAGTACAGAGCCCATCACCACGGGGAAATCCAGCTTTTCCAGCGCATCTACCGTCACCTTTCCGATGCCTCTCCAGCCGAAGATGTATTCGATGAAAAAGGCGCCCGCCAGCAGTTCGGCAAACCAACCGGTGATGGCGGTAATGACGGGGTTCAGGGCATTGCGGAGAGCATGTTTCCAGATAACGGTCCTCCTGCTCAGTCCTTTTGCATAAGCCGTACGGATATAATCCTGGTCCAGCACATCGAGCATGGCGCTTCGGGTAAGCTGGGTAATGATGGCCATGGGCCTGATGCCCAGCGTTAGCGCAGGCAGGATGAGGTTCTGAAGCGTAAGCCGCTTCTCCCCTTCCATATTGATGTCGAACCAGCTTCCCGTTATGTGAAGCCCGGTCCAGTCGCTCAGCACAAAGCCAAAGAGGTAAGCCATGATGATGCCCATGAAGAAGGAAGGCGCAGAAATGCCCAGTATGCTGGAGAAGATGGCCCCCGTATCCATCCAGGTGTTTTGCCGCACCGCGGCCACCACACCCAATGGAATACCAATGAGCACGGCCACGAGCATGGCCGCGAAGGCCAGCATCAGCGTTCCCGGCAGGGCCTCCATCAGTATGCTTCCCACCGGTTTTTTTGTTTGATATGATTTGCGCAGGTAAGGCAGCTTGATGGCAAAGGTGTTCTCATTCCCTATGAAAAATCCTTTCAACCCCTTCTTTTCAACCTCTTCCCTCGAATGCACCGCCAGCGGCGAGATGTCGTTCAGGTACAGCAGGAACTGCTTCCACTTCGGTTGGTCCAGGTACAGTTCCTTCCTGATATTGGCCTGCGTGGCCGCATCCCCGCTCTGCCCCATCACCAGCCTCGACGGATCGCCAAAGCCCTGGAAGAGAAAGAAAACCAGGACCACCACCCCGATAAGCACCAGGAGGCCGTAGAGAATTCGTTTGGAGATGAATTTTAGCAAGGCAGATCTAAGTTTATGTTCTGGATTCGAGTTCTGGTTTCAAAAATAAGAGAGTCCACAGTCTACGGTCCACAGTCCACAGACAGGACTTTATTATGTACGATACTTTTCTTTAGTACGAGTAAATGTTCAATGCTCAATATTCAACGCTCAATTTTCAATATTCAAGTAGTCTTCGAATTGGAAACCCGTTGAGTATTGAGCATTGAACATTGATTATTGAATATTTTCTCTTTCAAAGGCCACCACACCACCTATAAACGACCGTCCACCTAAGTTCACGTCTGTGGACCGTGGACTGTGGACCTTTCTACCATTCCTCATCAGCCCCGCGTTTCTCCACCACTGTTCCCTGCTCAAGATAGTAAATGGTCGGATTGGTACGGGCGGCTGTTTTTACTATGGTGTAATCGCAGGTGAATACGGGGATGCTGGTGATGCCCCTGCTCTTCAGTGCGCCGATGGCGTTTTCGAGGGTGGAAGATGTCAGGATGTATGGAGTGACGGCAAATTTGGTTTTTGACAGCTTGTCCAGCCAGCGGCTGTTTTTCTCCAGGTCCATGCAGAAGATGAGCACGGCCTTCGGCTGCTGCAGGATGGCCTGGGCGGAATCCACGCCTGCCACACCTTTGAGCACGAAGCCTTTGATGGGCGGCTCGGCATTGCCCTTGCGCACTACCTTGTCTATGCGGTCGATGAATTTATAGGTAGTGAAATCGGCGGGAAGGCTTTCCGGCGCAAACTCGAAATGCTTGCCGTTCTTTTCATAAATATAGCGGATGGCTATGCTGTCCGGAACCGA
>DASWNB010000306.1:0-2033 GCA_036399455.1 Flavisolibacter sp.
GTAAGGGTAAGGGTTCCTGCGCCGGAATTATATACGATGCCGGTGCTCACGTCGGAGAAGGCCATCACCAGCGAGGAAGCGTTCAGCATCTTTACCACCGAAACGTAGTTGCTGCTGTCTGCTACCAGCGTATTGTTGATGGCCAGTTTGTTCTGGTTCTGCTTGGCCTGCTGCTGTAATTTGGTGCCCAGATCGGCAAGACTTTGCGCCATATGAATCTTTTGAAAAATGAGAATTCCCCGGCAGTTTTTGCCGGGGCTGTTTGCTTAATGATTGTGCTGTTTTTTCTTTTTCTTTTTCCTGTTTTTTGCGGAAGTCTTTTTCTTCGGCAGGCTTGGCTCCCGCACTTCCGGCTCCTGCCATAGGGGTGGCAGAGCTACCTGCGGCGCCGGCAGCATGTTTGCCTGGCCCTGCAGGCTGTCTGTATTATTCACGGCCGTAGAGTCCATGACCTGCATCATCCCCTGCACCTGCACCGCCGCAGAGAAAGGTCCCTTGGAATGTGGCTTCGTGCATTTGAAATCCTCCAGGGTGGGAGTGCCTACGGGATCAAAATTCTTGTTCCGTGGCTGGAAGGAAAGGCGCATGGTGATGGTGTCCCCCACATCGGCGAAATTCACCGCCAGCGACACATCCTGCGTATTGGACAGGTTGTTGTATTTGCAGTAGTTGCTTGGTTTCTTCTGATCGCCGTTGGGCTGAAACGTGAAGACCATCTTGGAAACACGGGCCGCCAGGTTATCCAGCGTATTACACCTGGGAAGCGGGTTGGTGGACGAGCCGTAAGTACGCAGCGATGCGGGAATGACGGCCAGCGAAGGGTTCACCAGCGTCAGGAACGCAGGCGCAGAGCTTTCCTCGCTCCCGTGGTGGCTGACCTTAAAAGCGCAAAAATGAAAATTCGTACCTCCTTTAGCCTTCAGGTAACGGGCCACGGGTACTTCGCCGTTGGCATAACCGCTGTGGTCCTGCCCGCCCAGGTCGCCGCCGGTAAAATAGCGGAAGCCTTTATAGCTTAAAAGAAAGGCAAAAGAAAGATCGTTCTCGCTCTTGGGCTTGTAGATCTTGCCATTGTGGGGTATGAAAAATGCGTCTTTCCCCGTGAGAGGGTCGAGCGTTGCGCCGTAAGCCGCCACGCAAAGCATCCGTGCATTTGCAAAGCGTTTTTCCAGCAGCTCCGAACCGGAGCGGATGGGGAAGTTATAACCGGCAAAATTGTCCTGGATAAACTTGTGGTACTTGCTGGCGCTGGCGCTCACCTTACCCGGCTCCGCCACATCGGAGTAGCAGTCTTCCACATCGTTCAGGTCCCAGTCTATGGCCGATACATTGAAAGCCAGCCGGTCAAACACATACGATATCTCGTAGTCCTCGTCCAGCAGGTCGCCCAGCACCTTTACCATATTGCCGTAATGGTCGATGTGCACGTGCGAAAGGATCACGTAGTCGATTATTTTTCGGTTGAGTCCCTTTGGCCCCAGCCGTGCCTCAATGAATTCGGTGATCTCCCAGGCTGCATAGGTTTTGGGGCGCTGCGCATCGATCAGGATGACGGCCGTATCAAACACAGGGTTTGTCGGGGTACTTGCCGGGGTGTAATCAATGATCTCTATCAGGGTGCAGTCGCCGTCGCCCAGGCCCAACTGGTGTATCTTGATGCCCTGCGCCTGCGCCGTTCCGGAGCATAAAAAGGTGAGCAGGGACAGCACCATCAGGAGCATCTTCCCGGTGCGGTTATGTTGTTTATGATTGTTGCAGTGTTTCATGTTCTGGTCTCTTGTTTAAGCGTTCAGTTTTTTCGTGCTGCTTGTAAAATCAGGAGGCGGATGCAGCAGCCTTCTTCTTCACGGGTTTTACAGGGGATTTCTTTGCAGGCTTTACCGGTGTTTTATAAACCGGCTGTTTCACCGTTTTTGCCTTCTGCACGTTCATCTTTGCCCCATCGGGCAACTGCGCCCCCCGGCTCAGCCCAAAAATGGTTGTAGGAGAAAATGGCGTGGTTGTATGTGTCTTTGTGCAGGTAACATCCTCGG
>DASWNB010000307.1:0-6098 GCA_036399455.1 Flavisolibacter sp.
ATCTGCCGCAGGCATTATTACCGCGTAATAGAGGTCGGGTGATTGCACATAGCTTTCTTTTGTATAAACAAAGGCTGCCTCGTCGGAGGCCTTTTTGATCTGTCCTATGAAGAAATCACCCCTTCCAAGGCTTTCATCGGCACGTGCATAGCTGCCGCTTCCGATTTCAGCGAAAGCGAGTGAAGCCATTTTGGTGTTGTAGTTAGTGATGCGGTACAGGAGGCGGTCGCTGCTGCTGAACGATCTTTTGTCGGGGTCCAACTGTACATAACGATGAATGTCTTTTGTTTTTCTTCCCCTCCCCTGCAGAACATTGTAAGGATCGCGGATGCCTTTCGGGTCGAGGCGCCAGACTTCGTAGCGGTCGTAGATGTAAACGGCCGAATCGCCATCATGCCAGCCCATCAGCCCGTAGGACGAAGGATCGGAAGGCGTATCGTGCTCCTCGTTGTACAGCGGGGTTTTGATTTTTGAAGAGATGTTCTTCAGCGTGTTGCCGTCCCAGGCAAAGTAGTGCTTCAGCTTTGCATCATACAGCAGGACGTATTTACCGGTAGATGAGGGAAAGACCTGTCCCTGGTGGTTTCTCTTCACCAGTTTCGCCTGCCCTGTGGCCGGGTCCAGTGCATATACGTCGAACTTTACTTCACCCCATTGGCGGGCCACTCTCCTGCCGGTATCCGTAACAGCCACAAAATAATTGCCGTCGCCTTCATTGGTCTGGATCACGTTGGGAAATGCCTTTGAGCCCAGTTGTGTCAGCCTCCCCGTGCTTATATCGTAAAGCGCCAGGTAGCTTCTTCTCATCTCGTTATTAAGCTGGAAAAGCTGCTGCGATTGCAGGTAGTCGTCGTTATAATGCCAGATGTCGAGTTTTACAAGGTCGATTTCCACCAGCGAGGTATCCCTCAGCGGCTGAACGGGTGCGGTGCCAAAGAAAAGGCGGTTGCCGCTCCTGCTGAACGACAGGTTGCCGTTCTCGCTTACGCTCATGCCCAGTTGCATGCCCGGTGTTTTGCGGTCGCAGAGAATGGTGGCGTTGTCATAGCCATCTTCGTAAAAATAAAGCTGGTAGGCTTTGGGCAGTCCTTTCGATGAAGTATCCCTTTCGGCAAGGAAAGCCAGGCGGCTGCCATCGCGGCTCAGGGCAAAGTTGCGGATGTCGTTGGCGCCCTTCAGGATGGTGTCCTGCTGGCCGGTGGCCAGTTTATACACCACCACCGCGCTCCTGCTGAACGAGTCGCGGGCCGGAGCCGATATTTCCATCACCAGTTTGCTTCCCTGTTCGTCGAAGTAGTAGTCGGTTACATTTTTAAACACCCGGTCTTTTCCCAGCTTCAGGTTACGAAGCACCAGGTCGCTGCCATCACCGGGAGCAGCAAGGGCTGCCGGCTCGTCGGCAAAAGGTTCATCACCAGATCCTGCCTTTATATTCTTTACCTCTCCCACCAGCAGCACCAGCGAGTCGATGGTCTTTCTTAAACTGTCGATGGTTTTTTGTGAAGCATTGGGGGTAGTTCTCGTGGGCGGTTTTTCCTTGTGGTAAGCTACCCAGCCGGCGGCTTTTTCAGGAGCTTTGAACGATTTGACGGCCGCCACCCTGATTACGCCTTCTTTTCCCAGCTCCATAATACCGATGGAGTCCTTAGGCATGTCGGAAGGCGATCTTTTTTTGATGCGTGCTTCCCTGACGCTTTTAAAAGTGGGACGAATGCGGAACACCAGGAAGCGGCTGTCTTCCGTGATAAGAGCGTTGTAGCCGCGGGGCACCTGCGTTCTGAATGTGCCCCCTGCCTGCCGTACGTGCAGCATGGCGTCGCCTTCCTGTGGCGTGACCGTATAGGCCACCCACTTTCCATTGTTGGATATCACCTGCTCGCCGATGCTTTGCCAGCTATCGTAAACAGTATGATCAAGGATTTTTTTCTGGGCAAAAAGATAAACAGGAGCCAGGAGCAGCCATGTGAGGATCGGCTTCATAAGCAATTTCATGTCCATAAAAATAGGAAAAAGGGTGGAAGGCGTAAGGAGAAAGGAATTGGGAATTGGAATTTGGGAACTGGATGAGGTTGGGAATTGATTCCGGGTTCCAAATGTTTGAGGTTTGAAGTTTGAGGTTTGAGGTTGGTTAGGCAGAACATTCATTATGCTTAGCGGTTACTCTGAGTCAATTGGGAGATAGCCAACCGAAACCCCGGCAATCCAAGAGTGTTATAGGGAGGAAAAAAAATGCACCCGAAGAACCTCAAACCTCAAACTTCAAACCTCAAACATTTTGAATTAAACCCAACTCCCGAATTCCTTTTACTCTCCTACCCCCTGGCTCTTCCGCGCAGCAGGCGCCACATCTGGAAGATGACGGCGAGGGCAATGAGGGCGAAGCCGAAGTAGAACCAATTGCTGAGGTCGCGGTTTTCGTGGTAGATGATAAAGGCGAGGATGATGCCGTAGATGGGTTCCAGGGTCAGGGTCAGGTTCATGGTGAAGGCCGATATTTTTTTCAGGGAGCGGATGTAGAGAAAGAAGGTGTAGATGGTGCAGACCCAGCTCAGGATCACCAGCCAGAGCCAGTCGAGGGCAACCGGATTGTAGTGTTGCTCGGGGAAAAAAAACTGGTACACCGGCAGCAACAGGCTCATGCCCAAAAAGCCGCCGCTGAGCTGGTACAGCGTGATGCTTTCCGGCTCGTAATCATCTATCATCTTTTTATTGAGCACAGACACTAACACGGTCAACAGTGCAGCCAGCAGTCCCAGTACGATGCCTACCGAAAACTGGATGTGCGTATTATAGATCACCAGTATGCCGCCTATGGCGAACATTCCCAGGAAAATTTCCACAGGGTCAAATCTTTTTTTGAGAAAAAGAGGCTCGATAAGAGATGCCAGCAGGGCCGATGTGGAGAGGCAGGTAAGTGCAATAGTGATGTTGGAATATTTGATGCTGCCGTAAAAGCAAACCCAGTGGAGCGCCTGCACAAAACCGATGGAGCCGATAAAAGCCGCCTGGCGCCAGGGCAGCCGCCGTATCTTTTTCAATAAATAAAACAGCACCCAAAGCGAGACCGCCGTGATCAGCAACCGGTACCAAACCAGCCAGGTCTGGTCCAGGCTGATAAGCCTTCCCAGCACGCCCGTAAACCCCCATAAGAACACCGCCGCGTTCAGCTGAACCAAAGCCTTTCGCATGGCGCGAAGATAGGAGGAAGTCCACAGTCCGTGGCAACGGTCCACAGACGAGTCATTTGGGTGGATGGTCGTTTATGGAGGGGAAGCTGTTGTTTTTAAATACTCAATATTCAATGCTCAACTATCAATTCTCAAGTATGCTCCTGTTCAGGAACGTACTTGAGAATTGAACATTGATTATTGAATATTTTAATAAGGGCATCTTCCCACCAATAAACGACCGCCACTTTTACATGCCTCGTCTGTGGACTGTGGACTTCCTCTTATCTTCGTCCTAAACCAACCAAATGCAGCCTGTCATCAGTATCAGGAACCTGTTCAAGAGCTATGGGAACAAGCATGTTTTAAAGGATATTAACCTGGACGTGTACCCCGGGCAGGTGATCGGGTATATCGGACCTAACGGCGCGGGCAAGAGCACGACAGTGAAGATCCTTTGCGGCCTGCTCACCGATTACCAGGGCTATGTAAGCGTAAGGGGCTACGATGTGAAAGAAGAAACACTCGAAGCCAAAAGGCTCATCGGCTATGTGCCCGAGCTGGCCGAGCTGTATGATGTGCTTACGCCCATGGAATACCTGCAATTTAGCGGGGCGCTCTACGGGCTGGATGAAGAAGTAGCCTCCGAACGCGCCATGCGCATGATGAACGCCCTCGGGCTGGGTGATAACCTGAACCAGCGCATGGACAGCTTCAGCAAGGGCATGCGCCAGAAAGTGCTTATCGCCTCCGGCCTCCTCCACAACCCCGACCTCATTATCCTCGACGAGCCCCTGAGCGGCCTCGATGCCAACAGCGTTATCATCATCAAGGACCTTATATCCAGGCTGGCAAAAGAAGGCAAGACCATCTTCTACTGCAGCCACATGATGGACGTGGTGGAAAAAGTAAGCGACCGCATTGTGCTCATCGACGACGGAAGGATCATCGCCAACGGCACCTTCGAGGAGCTGAAGAGGATGGCGGGCGACAAGAGCCTGGAGCAGATATTCTCCAGCCTCACTTCAAAAGATTCCAACAACACAGCCGCCGACGATCTCGTACGGGCGCTTGAAAGCTAAGCCATGACTGTCATCAACAAAGCCTTCCTGAAATTTGCGCTGCTGCCCTCGGCAATGTACCGAAGGATGGGCGTGAACACGGTGCAGCTCCGGTCCATATTGCAGGCCAAGCTCACCATCGACGACCGCAGGCCCAATGCCATGCAGCAAACCTCCTACAGGAAAAAAGACAAGCCCGTGACGGCAGCTACTATCGGCACCATGATCATGAGCGCCCTGATAGGTTTGATTTACCTGGTGGCCTTCGGCATCGGCAACGATATGATCACGCACCTCACGGTGTATTTCACCTTCTTCTTTTTCATGCTGTCCGCCACACTGATCTCCGATTTTACTTCAGTACTGATCGATGTGCGGGACAACTACATCATACTTCCAAAACCCGTGAACGACCGTACGTTCATGGCGGCAAGGCTGCTGCACATATTCATCCACATCTGCAAGCTGGTGCTGCCCATGAGCATCGGAGGCATCGTGTACATGACAAACGAAACAGGCCTGGCGGGTGTGCTGGTGTTCCTGGTGATGCTGCTGTTCGCTACGGTGTTTTCCATCTTCTTTATCAATGCGGTTTATATCCTTATCCTCCGCATCACTACACCAGGCAGGTTCCAGTCCATCATCAGCTACGTGCAGATCTTTTTAGCCATAGCCATGTACGCGAGCTACCAGATTCTTCCGTCCCTGATGGGTGATGCGGAGTTGGAGGATTTCAACGTACAGGCTTACCGCTGGGTGGTACTCTATCCCGTGTACTGGCTGGCCGCCTGCTGGAAAGTTGTCTCAACCGCCAGCGGAAGCACGGGCGAGATCATTGCGGCCGCGGCGGGGCTGCTTCTCCCCTTTCTCAGCCTCTGGCTGGTGTTCCGCTACCTGGCGCCTTCCTTCAACAACAGGCTGGCGCTGACCGCCAGCGGTACTTTGGAAAAGCCGAAAAAAGCCGGTGTGCAGGTTGTAAGGAAAGACTCGTCCTATGGCCGGTTCCTGGCAGGGCTCTTCACCCGTTCCACCGCGGAGCGGATGGGTTTTCTTTTTGTATGGAAGATGACCGGCCGCAGCCGCGATTTCAAACTGAAGGTGTATCCCGCCATCGGCTACATGGCAGTTTACGTAGTTGTGATCCTGATGAGAAGCCGGAACATAAACCTCGATGACATCCGCGAAGCAGGGAACTCCGGCAGGGGGCTCGTTATTTCGGCGCTGTATTTTACCAGCCTTATATTCATCATGGCCTCTAACCAGGTCATCTACTCCGACAAGTACAAGGCTGCATGGATTTTCTATATCAGCCCCCTAAGGGCCCCCGGCGAGGTGATCATCGGCGGCGCCAAAGCGGCCACCATGAAGTTTTTCCTGCCCATCGCCGTTTTCATCGTGGCCGGCAGCCTGGCCATGGGCGCCTGGAAGCTCATGCCCAATATTATCCTGGGACTGTTCAACCAACTGCTCATCGTCACACTGACGGTATATATAAGCAAGCGGGTGTTCCCCTTCTCCATGCACCAGAATGCCGGAAACCGCGGCGGCTCCTTTATCCGCAACCTGGGAGTGATGGCTTTCCTGGGGCTCCTGGCGCTGGGACATTTTTTCATTTTCAACATGCTTTACGTGGTGATCATCTTTGCCGTTCTTTCCATCGCCGCCACGTGGCTGCTGATGAGCGGCATCCGTTCAAGCTCGTGGGAGACGGTGAAGGAGATGAGTAGCGAGTAGCAGTTGCGAGTTGCGAGAAGAGAGAGGCTGATGGCTTTTAGCTGTTGGCTTGATTTCGTACAGCCTATGGGCAGATCGTTATTAGATAAGCATTTTTAACGCAAAAAACGCTTAGCGTATTCCTTGCGCCCTCCTT
>DASWNB010000308.1:0-4544 GCA_036399455.1 Flavisolibacter sp.
CTTTCGGGTGAAACGTAAAGAAATTTGTGGTGCTCGTAGGCTGCGTTCTTCAGGGTGCGGATCACATCGGGGCGGCTCATGCCTGAATAGATGGCCTGAGCGTGGATGCCTTTCTTTTTCAGGTTCTCCACCTGGTCTTTCATCAGTGCTATGAGGGGGGAAACCACAAGGCAGATACCTTCCTGCACCATGGCGGGCACCTGGAAGCAGAGCGATTTGCCGCCGCCCGTGGGCAGCAGGGCCAGCGTATCTTTTCCATCCAGCACGGAACGTATGATCTCCTCCTGCAAAGGCCTGAACTCCTCATAACCCCAGTATCGCTTCAGTATGTTCCTCATGTCGTCCAAGGATGTTTCTGGTTTACAGTTTCTTGTTTCTGGGGAACCGATGACCGACCACCGATGAGCGATGACCGATGACCGATGACCGACCACCGATGACCGATAAGAGATATCATACTACCGATCATCGGTCATCGGTTATCGCTCATCGTTCCACCATTTTCCCGATGATGCGGTTGCAGGCTCCCAGGAGGCGGACCAGTTCCTGCGATTGCTGGCGGGAGACAAGGCCCAGTTCCAGCAGCACTTCCAGTATGGCATCGGTAACCCTGAGGCAGTCGCGGGCGGGAAGAAGCTTTTTTCTTTTCTTTTTCTTTTTTTCCTGCGCCACGGCCTGGGTAATGCTGAGAAAGGCCAGCATGGACGACCGCCGCATTTCCTGCCCCAGGTTTTTCTCCACGTCCTCCGGCAGGTCCTGCGTCAGCTCGTAGCAGCAATGAAGCAGCTTTTTGGCAAGCGGATACAGGTCGGCTTCCCTGTAAGAAGGTTGCAGCAGCATGGGTAAGGGTAGTGCAGGTTTCAAGGATGAAAGTTAGGAAATTGAGATTAGGAATTTGGAATTGGGGTGAATGTCGTGAATCGTCAATCGTGAATCGTCAATGGTCCGCTCTCATCGGTGGTCTCTCACCGGTTGTCGCTCCTCACTCAACCTTCTTCACATACAGCCTTACGGAGTTGGCCCCCAGTACCACGTCGCTGAGGCCCATGACAAGGGCGCCAAAGGTGGGATTGAGGAAGCCGAGGGCGGCTACGGGAATGGCTACGATGTTGTAGATGAAGGCCCAGAAAAGGTTTTGCTTTATGGTGAGATAGGTGTGCCTGCCGAGGCCCAGGGCGGTAGGAAGCTTGTTAAGGCCGCTGTTCATCAGCACCACATGGGCGCTTTGCATGGCCAGTTGCGAGGCATCGCTCATGGAGATGCCGATGGTGGCTTTAGCCAGCGCAGGGGCGTCGTTGATGCCGTCGCCTACCATTACGGTCGGTTCTTTTTCCGTCAGTTCAGCTATCTTCTGGAGCTTCTGCTCGGGTGTTTGCTCAGCAATTACTTCCTCTATTCCCAATTCGTCGGCAAGGGCTTTTGTTTTGGCGTAGCGGTCGCCGCTGAGAAGCACGGTGCGGATGCCTTTTTTCTTCAGGTATTCCACTACGGTCTTTGCTTCGGGACGGAGCTCGTCTTCCAGGTCAATCCAGCCCACCAGCGCGCCGTTGCGGGTGATGTAAACGTTGTGCGAATCGTCTTTTGTCAGGCCCGAGGCTATGGCGTGGGAGCCTGCTTCGTATATGTTGCCTTCCATATCGGCGGCCTGCATGCCGCGGCCCCTGATCTCTTCAATTTTTTTCCAGCGTATTTCCTTTCCGCCTTTCCAGGACTGTGCAATGCTCCGGGCCAGTGGGTGGTTGGAATATTTCTCCAGGGAGAAGGCCACCTGCTTCAGCTCGTCTTCGCTGATTCCATAGGCTTCAAATTTCGCGATACGGAACTTCCCGGTGGTAAGGGTGCCTGTTTTATCAAACACCACCTGGCGGATGCTTCTGAACAGCTCAAGGCTTCTTGCATGGCGGAACAGGATGCCGTTTCGGGCGCCCCTTCCAAGTCCTACGGCAATGGCGGCAGGCGTGGCCAGCCCCATGGCGCAGGGACAGGCAATCACCAGCACGGCAATGCTGCGCAGGAGCGCAGGCGTGAATTCGCCCAGGACGATCCAGTTGATGCCCAGCGTCAGCAAGGCAATGCCCAGCACAACGGGCACGAATACGGCGCTGATGCGGTCGGCCATCTGCTGCACGGGCGGCTTTTCACCCTGGGCTCTTTTTACCAGGTTCAGTATGCTGGAAAGAACGGTGTCGTTTCCCACGGCGGTCACCTGGGCCTTGAGCGTTCCGTCTTCCACTATGCTGCCGCCGATGATCATGTCCTTTGCTTTTTTATGCACAGGCACGCTTTCGCCGGTAAGCAGCGATTCGTTTACATGGGCTTCGCCCCATAATATCTTGCAGTCGGCAGGCACCTGTTCGCCGGTTTTTACCAGCACCAGGTCGCCCACGCGGAGCTGGGTGTTTTCCACGGGAAAGACCACTTCCTTGTACTGGTCGTCGAAGGCGATCATGTTAGCCATGACCTTTTGCGATTTTACCAGGGCCTGGAGTGAGCGTTGGGTAGATTTCACGGAGGCGTCCTCCAGGTATTCGCCCAGGAATACCAGGGTGATAATGGTGGCGGTGGTTTCGAAGAAGAGGTACTGCTCGCCCAGGCCCAGCAGGGCGCCGGCAAGGCTGTAAATAAATGCCGATGCCGCGCCGATACTGATCAGCACATTCATATTGGGCATACGGTTGCGGATGCTTTTAACGGCTGAACGCCCGAAATGCCTCATTCCCACGAAGAACACCGGCAGGGTGAGCGCCAACTGCACCCAGGGGTTCATCAGGAAATGAATATGAAGGCCGGGGATCATGTGCGTCATCAGCACCAGCGTAAAGGGCAGGCAAAACCAGAACCTCTGTATATTATTATGCAGGAAGGGCTTCTTTTCGTGCTTTGAAAGGCCGTTGGATGCCACTTTGTAGCCCAGCGATTCCACTCCTTTAACCAACTGGTCGGGTGTTTTGCTGTCGTTCAGCTCAAAGGTCACGTCGCCGTCCAGCGCGCTGACGGCAACATTCTTCGCCCCCTGCCTCTCAAGGTATTTATTTATGGTGAGTGCGCAGTTGGCGCAGGTCATCCCGTCTACTTTCCATTGTATCTTTTCCATCCTGTTCTTCTTTCATCTGCAAAGGTACTCCAGCGCTTAGGGGAATAGGAAGCATGAGCGGGCCTATCTTTTCAACTCTGTTGCAATACAGCGTTAAATTTGTGCAATGTTGTTTCATGTACCGCTGGATCAGCTCTCCACCTTTGCAAAACAGTTCTGGGAGCACGCAGGAGAGGTGAAGGTGTTTGCCTTCCACGGGCCGATGGGCGCCGGGAAAACCACCATCATTACGGCGCTGGGGCGGTACCGGGGCGTGAAAGACAGCATGTCGAGCCCTACCTTCTCCATCATCAACCAGTATGTTTTTGAAGAGGACGGGGAAGAGAAGCTGATGTACCATATAGACCTCTACCGGCTGGAGCGTGCCGATGAGGCGGTGCAGGCGGGCGTGGAGGAGGCGGTGTACAGCGGCGGCATCTGCATGGTGGAATGGCCGGAAAAAGCCCCCTGGCTTTTTGATGGAACAGCAGCGCACGTGTACATAGAGCCGCAGGCGCCCGGCGCCCCGCGCCTGGTGCGGATGGAATTGCCAAATAGTCGTACTTTGTAAGCCGATAACCGATGACCGATAACCGATGACCGAAACCTTAGTCCTGGCATGCTTCTCGCCCCCGGGAAGCCACACGGCAGGCGGAGGAATAGAATCGAATTCGGTCATCGGTTGTCGCTTATCGGTTATCCAACTCGCAGCATAAAAGAAGCCCTGATCCGCTATGTCACAACACAATAAACCTTTTGTAAGCACCTCTTTCAGTTACGAAACCCTGGAGGAAACCCTCGACATCAAGCCGAAAGGAGCGCAGCTCCATATAGGGATACCGAAAGAAACCGCCTTCCAGGAGAACCGCGTGGCACTGACGCCCGACGCCGTTTCGGTGCTGGTGAGCAATGGCCACGAGGTGATCATTGAGCATAACGCAGGCGAAGCGGCGCATTTTGCCGACCGTGACTATAGCGAGGCCGGCGCCCGTATTTCCTATAACCGCGAAGAGGTTTACAGGGCCCCCATGCTGGTAAAAAGCGCCCCTGTAATAGAGGAGGACCTGCCCCTGCTCCAGCACAACCAGATGATCATTTCGCCCATACACCTGAGCGTGCTGAAGGCGGAGCTGCTGCAAAAGATGATGGAAAAACGCATTACCGCCATCTCCTTCGAAAACCTGAAGGACGACAGCGGCAGCTATCCCATCGTGCGGAGCATGAGCGAGATCGCCGGAAGCGCCGTCATGCTGATAGCAGCGCAATACCTGGGCTCCGCCAACCACGGCAAAGGCGTTCTGCTGGGCGGCATATCGGGCATAGCCCCTACAAAGGTCATCATCATTGGCGCGGGCATAGTGGGTGAATACGCAGCCCGTGCGGCCCTGGCGCTGGGCGCATCTGTAAAGGTGTTCGACAACAGCGTTTACCGCCTTAAAAGGCTTCAGAACAATATCGGCCAAAGGCTCTG
>DASWNB010000309.1:0-6085 GCA_036399455.1 Flavisolibacter sp.
AAGGCTGAACATCAGCGAAGGCTGCCGCGTGTACCTTCATGCCGATGCGCCCATGATAGTAAAAGGAACGCTTAACGTGCAGGGAGGCATCCCGGACAGCACCCGCGTGCTGCTCACCGGCGACCGCCTCGATGATCCTTACCGCGACTTTCCCGCCAGTTGGCCCGGCATTTATTTTACTTCTGCAAGCAAGGACAACCGCATTCAATACGCCTATCTCAGGAATGCCTACCAGGCCATTGTGCTGGAGGACCCATCGCCGAACGCCAATCCAAAGCTGGAGCTGAACGAGGCCGTTATCGATAATGCCTACGATGCAGGAATACTTGCGGTGAATTCGAGCATCAGGGCAAGAAACCTGCTGGTGAGCAACTGCGGCAAGAACCTGGTCCTGGTAAAAGGCGGCAATTACGAATTCGTGCACAGCACCATTGCTTCCTTTTCCAACAACTTTATCCAGCACCGCGAACCCGTGCTGCTGCTAACCAATTACATCAACCAGGGCAGCACGGTAAGCTCCGCCAACCTGAATGCCCTTTTCCGCAACTGCATTTTCTGGGGCGAGCAGGGCGGCCTGGTAGACAACGAAGTGGTAGTTGCCCGCAGCGGCGCCAATCCCTTTACCGTCACCTTCGACCGCGTGCTGTGGAGGGTCCAGTCCGATCCCGCTCATTCCACCATCAACTCCGCCATCAACCAGGACCCGCTTTTCGACACCATCAACACCGGCGAGAAGCTTTACAACTTCCGCCTCAAACCCTCATCTCCCGCCATCAATAAAGGCATCCTCACCGGCATCCTCACCGACCTCGACGGCGCCCTGCGTGCCATCGGCCTGCCGGATCTGGGAGCGTATGAGAAGCAGTAGCAAGAAGCCATTAGCTGATCGCTTTTAGCTGTTGGCTTGTGCACGTCCACCCTATGGGCATTCCTATCTGCTTCGTCATTTGGTGCAGGCTCTCTTTCTCCGTTCCTGCTCTGCTAACAGCCATAAGCTATCAGCCAACAGCTTTCCTCCTTTTATCTTACACCTTCCACCTTTTGCCTACCTTTGACCTCCACAATCATTCAAACATGAAAACACTCCTTATAGCAGCTATGATAACACTAGCACTGAGCGGCTCATCTATTTACGATTTCAAGGTGAGCGGGCTGAACGGTGATGAGATCGACTTCTCGAAGTTCAAAGGCAAGAAAATATTAATCGTAAACACGGCCAGTGAGTGCGGCTACACTCCCCAATACGCCGACCTGCAGAAGCTGCACGAAAAATATAAAGACAAGCTGGTGGTAATTGGCTTTCCCGCCAACAACTTCATGGGACAGGAGCCGGGCACCAATGAGCAGATAAAGGATTTCTGCCAGAAGAACTACGGCGTTACCTTCCCCCTGGCCCAGAAGGTTTCCGTGACCGGCGATGATATCCATCCCCTCTTTAAATACCTGACCGAAGAAGGTAAAAAGATCGGCGCCTCCGAGCCTGTGATCCGCTGGAACTTCACCAAGTTCCTGGTAGACGAGAACGGCAAGCTTGTAAAGGTATTCCCCAGCAAGGTGAACCCCCTCAGCGAGGAGATCACCGTTCACCTGAATTGAGAAAGCCAGTCGTAAGTCATAAGCCGCAAGTCGCAAGCCATAAGTCATAAGCCAGTAGCCAAGAACTTACGACTTGCGACTTGCGACTTGCGGCTTACGGCTTTGCCTTATATTTGACGCTGTCCGCAAGGGCAGCTTTTTTATTCAATCTATAACTCAGATACGTGTTCCGGGATGTGATCGGTCAAGAAGATGTAAAGCTTAAGCTCGCCGAAATGGTGCAGCATAACCGTCTCAGCCATGCCCTGCTCTTCCTGGGCAAGGAAGGCAGCGGCGCCCTGCCCCTGGCAATGGCCTTCGCGCAGTACGTGGTATGCGATAAGAGACGACCGGCAACCGATGACCGACAACCGAAGGGAGACGCCATGGGCTTTTCGCTATTTGGCGAAGGGCCTGTACAGGAGGCGGCCCAACCTCAAACCTCAAACCTCAAACCTCAAACCTTCTCCCCTGATTCCTGCGGCACCTGTCCTTCCTGCCAGAAGGCGGCAAAGCTGGTGCATCCTGATATACATTTTTCCTATCCCGTGGTGACCAAAAAAGCGGGCAGCCCGCCCCTGAGCACCGATTACGCTACGGAATGGAGGGAGTTTATCAGGCAGTTCCCCTATGGCAACGTGTACGACTGGCTCCAGTTCATTGAGGCGGAGAACAAGCAGGGGAACATCACGGCGCAGGAATGCAACGACATCCTTCGCAAGCTGAGCCTCAAAAGCTTTGAAAGCGGCTACAAAATACTGGTGCTCTGGATGCCGGAATACCTGGGCAGGGAAGGCAACAAGCTGCTGAAGCTGATAGAAGAGCCGCCCGCCGATACCTTATTTATACTGGTAGCCGAAAGCGAGGCCGATATCCTTTCCACCATCCTTTCCCGCTGCCAGTTGGTACGGGTGCCCGCCATTGAAACTTCCGCCGTGGAAGGAGCGCTGGTGGAAAGAAGCAAGGTATCGCCCGAGCAGGCCCGCTCCATTGCCGGTATCAGCGAAGGCAACTACCGCGAAGCCCTCCACCTCCTCCAGCATGCCGACGAGGACTTTGGCAACCTTTTGCGCGACTGGCTGAACGCCACTTTAAAAAACCAGCCAACGGTGCAGGCAAAGCACATGGAAGAAATAGCCCGCATGGGAAGGGAGAACCAGAAGCAGTTCCTCCGCTACTTCACCCACCTGCTGGAGCAGGCCATCAGGCTGCAATTATTAGAGGGAGAAGCGAGGGAAGCCCTGGTGGGCGGGATGTCGCCCTTTGAGCAGGACCTGGTGCCCAAGCTGAACCGGGCCATGAAGATAGAGCAGCAGGAAGCCGTTGCGCAGGAGCTGGACAAGGCCGCCTACTACATAGAAAGGAACGCCAATGCCCGCATACTGTTCCATGCCCTCAGCATCAAGATCTTCCATATCGTCAAAAACAACATCGTTTTGATGGCCCCATAGAAGCTGTTTCTGGTTTCTGGTTTTGGTTTCAGGTTGCCGGATAGAGCAAGATTGCGGCACGTTTTTGCTTCTGCCGGGGTAAATCTGCCAGGAAGCCGGAACACGTTCGGGTACCCGAACCATAAACCAGAAACTATAAACCTGAAACAACTTCAAAGCCTGGCCGCTCTGCCATAAAAAAAATTATATTTGCAAAAGGCCTCGTTATCGGGGTCATATTAATATATTGAGGTTTGGGCCAGTGCAGTAAAGGAATACTCCCGGAATTTCATGATGAAAACCGCGGATTGCCGGATGGCAAACCCGGGACCGGGAGGTTTAAAGGAAAATGAAACTACGAATGTCGATCATATCAACAGAGCATATTGCCTCGACTTGTGCCGTTTACCGGCGCACCAAAGCGGGAGTTTCATAACCATTCTGCGCCAGCCTCCATGAATCGTGACGGGCATCAGCCCTTTTATTTTAAAATTAAACAGCAACTGAAAATGGGATGTGGCACTTGTGGAACCGCTAAAGGTGGAAAACCGGGCGGCTGTCAAAGCAACGGAGGATGCAGCACTGGCGGTTGTAACCGCATGAATACATACGATTGGCTGATGAATTTGCCCCTGGCAGATGCGGACGACGCCTGCCGTGTGGTGGAAATCAGCTTTAACCAGGGCAGCCGGAAGGAGTATTTCCGGAATCCTTCCCTGCAACCTTACGAAAAAGGCGACCTGGTAAGCGTGGAAGGCGTCAGCGGATTTGATGTAGGCGAAGTTTCCCTCACCGGCGAAATAGTAAGAATCCAACTGAAGAAAAAAGGCATCGACGAATTCAACCCTGAAATGAAAAAGATCCTGCGCCGGTCCACCGACCGCGACCTGGATATCTGGCGGCAGAACAAGGCACGCGAAAAGGACGCCATGATCCGCAGCCGCGCCATCGCCAAGCAACTCAACCTGAACATGAAAATGAGCGAGGTGGAAATCCAGGCCGACGGCAGGAAGGCCACCTTCTTCTACATAGCGGATGACCGCGTGGATTTCCGTGAGCTGATCAAGATATACGCCTCCGAGTTCAAGCTGAAGGTGGAAATGCGCCAGATAGGCGCCCGCCAGGAAGCAGGAAAGGTAGGCGGCATCGGCAGTTGCGGACGCGAGTTGTGCTGCGCTACCTGGCTTACCGAGTTCAAGTCGGTAAACACGGCCGCGGCCCGCTACCAGAATCTTTCCATCAACCAGACAAAGCTCAGCGGCCAGTGCGGACGCCTGAAGTGCTGTCTCAACTACGAGCTGGATACCTACCTCGACGCGCTCCAGGGCTTCCCCGAGAATGCGGACATGCTCCAGGTAGCCCGTGGCATGGCAACCCTCATCAAGAAGGATATTTTCAAGAACCTGATGTGGTATGTTCTGCCGGACAGCTCCAAGCAATACCCCCTGACCATTGAAAGGGTAAGAAAGATCAAATCGCTCAACCACCAGAACATCATACCCGAAGAGCTGGAAGCCGTGGAAGTGGTGTCCACCAAACAGAAGGAAGTAGAACCCGAGTTCGTGGACGTGGTAGGCCATATCAGCCTCCGCAGCCTCGAAAAAGCCGACAAGAAAAGGCAGCAGCAACGCAGGGACCAGCGCCCGGGCGGAGGCCAGGGGCAGCAGGGTAACCAGCCCAGGGGCCAGCAGCAACAGAAAGGCGGCACACCCCAGCGAGGCGGCGGCAACCAGGGCAGCCAGAGAGGCGGCTCAGGCCCCAAAGCCAACCAGCCCCAAAAGAGCGGCCCCCAGGCCCAGCTTCCCAAACCCGCCCCGCAAGGCGGTGGCGGCAGGCCCCAGCAGCAGGGTGGTCCCAAACCCCAGCAGCCCCAGGGTGGCGGCGGCCAGCAAAAAGGCCCGCAACAAAAAGGCGGCGGCGAGCAAAGACAACAACGCCCCCCGCAACAGCAACAACAAAGGCGTCCCGGAAACCGGCCCAACCAGCCCAATCCCGGAAACCCGGCAAACCCGCCAAATCCATCAAACTCCCCGGATAAGAAATAAGAAAAGAGGCCCCACCGGGCCTCTTTTCAGTTCAGGCAGTCGAAAAATTCTCAATATTCAACGCTCAATGTTCAATTTTCAAGTGCGCTCCGAATCTAAACGCACTTGAAAATTGAACATTGAATATTGAATATTAGAAAAAAAGCACTGCCGCCAGGAAAGTGACACTTCCCTTTGAACGACCTCCTGTGGACCGTGGACTGTGGACTTCTTAAAAAGCCGCCGTATCCGCTTCCTGCTCCAGTGCCTTATAAATGGCATCCTGGATGCTTCCGCGAACGCTTAAAGAGGAGATCTTGTTATTGCTCCGGGTAGGATGCACCCGGTTGGAAAGAAAGATATAAACGAGGTTATGTTTGGGATCTACCCACACGCAGGTGCCTGTAAAGCCGGTGTGGCCGTATGTTTCAGGAGAAGCAAGTGCGGAAGGATAAGGATTTTTAGCAGTGGCATTGTCCCTTTCAGGCTTGTCGAAGCCGAGGCCGCGGCGGCTGTTATCCAGTTGGTATGCGGTAAAGAGGCGGATGGTTTCAGGCTTCAGGTAGCGTTCACCATTCAGCTCACCGCCGTTGAGCAGCATCTGGTAAAGAAGCGAAAGGTCGTAAGCGGTGGAGAACAGTCCCGCATGGCCGGCAACACCGCCAAAAAGCGAGGCCCCTTCATCATGCACATATCCCCTTATCAGTTGCTGGCGGAAATGCTTTTCTTCTTCCGTAGGAACAATGCGCTCCGATCCGAAGCGGCGTGCTGCGTTAAAGCCCGTGGTGCCCATGCCCAGGCGGGCGTAAAAGTTTTTATGAACATACTGGTCCAGCGTGGTGCCGCTGAGGGCCTCCACGATCTTGCCCAGGAAAATAAAATCGTTATCGCTATATACATACTTGCCCCGCTCCGTAAGCGGACTTTCCAGTATGCGGCGGAACATCGTATCGTTCCAGTCCTTGCGCAGGTACAGGTTACGGGCAACGGGAATGGAGAAGAGCGTATCCGGCTTGTTACGGTACAGGGCCGGCAGCGGAGCTCCCGCGTTGTCGA
>DASWNB010000310.1:0-2272 GCA_036399455.1 Flavisolibacter sp.
CTTTCTTACCAGGATCCCAGGCTTTAGTAGTTAATAAAATAGTGCCGCTACTGTGTACTGTTTTTGTACTGGTGCAGGATGCTGTAAGTGCCACAATCCCCGCAAGGAGAACAGTGCGATTTAGATATTTTAATAAATAAATCATGGAAACTCACTGTAATAGCCCCAGGCATTGGAACTGCTTATGAACTGAACTGCACCGGTTCTTTCCACTTTTACTTGCCCTGCGACTGTAGCCATGGCGCCTGTTGCGTCACTCAGCCTCAGGCTTACCGTAGCGGCAACTTCATTCCACGAAACAAGCGGGCTGCCATATTCAAGTAAAGATGCAAGGTGCTCTATATTGGTGAACTTTCCCTTGGAAGGGTCATTTGCGTTTCGTTGGCCGCTAAGGCGTTCAATGGAGATCACCTTCCAAATACCATAAGGATTTGCAGCCACCATCCAGGTGATCTGCTTGCTTACGACCGGAGTTGTGGCGCCGATGGTTCCGCCGCCGGGGTCATCCGGCACCTCGTTCTCGCCAATGCCTCCACTACCGCCACCAGTGCAGGTAGTGAAGAGATAGGTGCTTTCCACTTCCACCCCGTCAATATAGGTCACCATGTACCAGTCGGTGCATTCGCTTGTCCTGCCGCTTTCGCCTGGCGGAATGAAGCCTTTTTCAACGCATTTCATAGCATGGAGCTTACCGTCTTTATAGGCGAATCCGTACACGGGTTTTCCGTAAATATCCAGGAAAGTAAAATCGCCATCCCTTTCAAAAAGCTTGTTGTTGTATATCTTGAAAAATGCATTCTCAGGGATCTCTGCATACATCCCATGTTCCTTGTATTGGACAATGTTCCCTTTCCTGATGGTACCCTCCTTATCCAGGATCAGCAATAATGTATGGCTTGCACCCTGGTTGTAGCTGGACGTAAACCCATTCAGAAGCGGGATGACAATAAGCTGCTCTCCGTTGTTCAGTTCTTCTGTCCGGAATTTCCGGAGATCCAGGTTCTCCATCACAGACCGCACAGCAGGTTTTTGCTGCCCCGGCGCGGCTGCTTCTTTATCATTCAGCCAGTTTTTTGTTTTTGAGATCAGTTGACGCTCGATAGGAGATGCGTTCACTCCAGGTGTTGCTTCTTTCTTACAACTGCCAGTGAAGAAAATGCACACTACCAGAAGACCGGCTAAAAAAAGCGTTTCCTTCATAAAAAAGATTTGTGTAGTGGCGGAATGCGGGGTTTGTACAGTCAAATTAAACTTTAGATTGACACGCATCAACCGTAGTTACACGGAAAGATGTTTGAGGTTTGAAGTTTGATGTTCGCTGCGCCTGCGGCAAGCCTTCGGCGGCCGAGGGAGGTCGGTGTGACATTCCTTCTCCCGGTGAATCTCCGCGTCTTTGCGTCCTCGCGGGTAACCACAAAGGCACGGAATCACGGAGGTTGCACTAAGGGAAGAAATGTTGCACCCAACGAACCTCAAACCTCAAACTTCAAACCCAAACTATATGCTGTCTTCTTTAAGCGGATCATGAAAGACGAAGTACGCTCCCCAGACGGAGGAGAGAACATTGCTCAGGTAAAAAAGAAGGCTGATGATAACGGCAAGATGCGGGTCGAGGTGGAAGAAGCGGGCGCCCTCAACAAAAACGAATTCACGCGTGCCCAGCCCGCCGCCCAAAGAAATGGGCAGCACCGACACGACAGAAGCTACCAGGAAAATAAATATCCACTCCGGCTGGTGAAGCGGTATGTGCAGGCTCGTGAGCACACAGTAAAGGCAAACCACCTGGAACACCTGAACCGCCATGCCCCAAAGAAAGGTTGACCAGAAGCCCGGGAGAAAATCGCGGAACAGGAAGCGTACCACCAGGTACAGCCCCAGTATGGCCAGCAGCGCCCCGGCGATCAGCACCGCATCGTATAATTTATTATCCAGCACCACCACTCCATACACCGACAGGATGATGCCCAGCGCCAGCAGCCCGCTAAAACGGTCGAGCAGGACGGCAACCGTGGTTTTTTTATAAGGCGCCTTGAACTTGCGGTTGAGGATGATGACCTTGTAGGCATCGCCGCTGATGGAGCCGGGAAGGAAAAGATTGTAGAACATGCCCAGCCAGTACAGCTTGATGTTGCGCCATTCGCTGATGCGGATGTTGATGTTGCGGAAGTTGATGTTCAGACGGAAAGACGCCAGCAGCTTGGAGAACATAAAGGACAGCACGGCCAGCGAAAGAAACCACCAGTTGGCCTCCAGCAGCGCCTGCCAAGCCCGG
>DASWNB010000311.1:0-2796 GCA_036399455.1 Flavisolibacter sp.
CTGTCTCCACTCTTCGTTGGCCGGTATGTTGGTAGAGAAGCGGAGGGTCCATTTTTTCAGCTCTGCACCTTCCTTTTCGGCCAGGATTTCTTCCTGGCAGTCTACATAAAGGAACAGGCGTGAGCCGACCGGCGGGTTGCCCAGGATAAGTGAAAGTAGCCGGTCAAAAAGCGTTTCGAACTGGCGGGCATCTCCCTCCACCTGGGGAAGAAGCTCGCAGCGCACTGTAACGCTCGTATTTCTCAGCAAAGCCTCGTTCTTCTTCAGGCTTTGCCTCCATACCTCGTTCAGGTTCACCGGCATTGCTCCGGCGGATAACGGGGAACCACCCCTTGGAGCGGCAGGTTCCATTGTTGAAAGCGATGACATTTTATGGCGAGGTTACGTTACTGGTTATTAAATTCCTGGTACTGCTTCATTTTGTTATAAAGCGTTTTCCTGTCGATGTTGAGCAGCTTTGCAGCCTTGCTCTTGTTGAAGTTCACCTTCTTCAGGGCTTTCAGTATCATTTCATACTCCGCATCAATGCTGGCTCCCTTGAGAGTGGTTTCCGATATGGAACGTCCTGCGGACTCCGAAGCTTCGCCTCCACCGCCACCTGCCATTGCAGGCATGGGCATCGGCGCCATCGAAGAAGTAACGGTCTCGGGCATCCTGTCGAACTGAAGCTTGTTGAAGTGTGATATTTCGAAGGGCAGCGAAGTAGGTTCGATCTGCTCGCCGTCGGAGAGCAGCGTGGCCCTTTTGATAACGTTCTTCAGCTCGCGAAGGTTACCGTACCATACATAATTCCTGAAGATCTGCTCCACTTCGGGACTGAACCTACGCACATTCTTGCCCAGCTCCTGGTTGGTCTGCTGCAGGAAGTGGTTGGCAAACAGCATGATATCGTCCGGACGCTGGCGCAGCGGCGGAACGTCGATGCTGAATTCGTTGAAACGGTGGTAAAGGTCTTCCCGGAACTTGCCCTTGCGGGTGGCGTCCCACAGGCGCTCGTTACTGGCTATGATGATGCGGACATCGAGCTCTATGTCCTTGGTGCCGCCGATCCTTCTCATTTTTCTTTCCTGCACCACGCGAAGAAGCGATACCTGGATGTCGTAAGAAAGGTTGGCGATTTCATCGAGGAAGATGGTGCCGCTGTTGGCCAGCTCAAAGCTGCCGGTCTTCTGGTTGAGGGCGCCGGTAAAGGAGCCCTTTTCATGGCCGAACAATTCGCTGCCGGCGAGTTCCTTGGAAAGGGCGCCGCAGTCGATGGCTACGAAAGGCTTGCCTTTGCGCTTGCTGCGCTTGTGGATTTCCTGGGCAATGGCTTCCTTGCCGCTTCCGCTTTCTCCATGAATTATAACGGTATAATTGGTAGGCGCCACCAGGTCTATCTGCTGAAGTATCTGGCGGAACACGGGGGTATCTCCAAAAACATATTCACCGGATACGGTGAGCTTGTGCTGCGGCGCTTCGGGTGTTCCCGAGGGCTCTTCGGCGGGTTTCTGCGCCTCGGCCACTACCTTTTTGGCAGGTGCTTTTTCCTCGGCGGGGGATTCCAGGGCTTTTTTGATGGTGACCAGTATTTCATCCGGGAAGAGAGGCTTGGTGATGTAATCATAGGCTCCCATTTTCATGACCTCAACGGCTATCTTGATGTCGCTATAGCCTGTGATGATGATGACGGGAAGGCCCGGGTACCTTTCCTTTATCTTTCCCAGCAGCTCATTTCCTTGCATATCCTCAAGGCGGAAATCGCACATGACAAGGGCAGGCTCGGTGGACTCCAGTATCTCCAGCGCTTTTTTCCCGCTATAGGTTTCGATTACATCGTAACCGTGGCGGGAGAGAAAGCGCTTGAGTAAGTTACACGTGTCTCTGTCATCATCGATAATTAGAATGGTCTGCATGATTCTTTGGGTTATTGGTTGTTGTTTTACGGTTCGAAATTAATAAATGTTTTATGCCCACAAGCCACGTACGTGCGATACGGGTATTTGCAACTGCTCCCTGTATTTGGCCACTGTTCTCCGGGCTACCGAAAAGCCTTTCTGCGACAGGATCTTCACCAACTGCTGGTCCGTATAAGGATTATGCTTGTCCTCGTTCTCGATCACTTCTTCTATGGCTGACTGGATAACCTTGTTGCTGATTACCTGGCCCTGCTGGTTGGCTATGCCTTCGGTGAACAGGTCCTTCAGCAGAAGCAGGCCGAAAGGTGTTTCAGCGTATTTGTTGCAGGTGATCCTGGACACTGTAGAAATATCCACGCCAACCATCTCTGCCACATTTTTCAGGATCATGGGCTTGAGCAGGTTGATATCGCCGGTGAGGAAGTAGTCGCGCTGGAGGTGCACTACGGACTTCATGATCTTGAGCATGGTGGCTTCCCTTTGCTGAACGGCGTGTATGAACCACTGGGCTGATTGAAGCTTGTTCTTGATGTACTGCACGGCCGATTTGTCGGTAGTCACCTTGGCGTTGTTCTCGGCCATTTCCTTCCAGGAAGAGTTGATGTTGAGGCTTTCGGAACGGAGGCGGTAAAGCTGCACTTCTATTTCATCGCCGTTGCGTATAACAATAAAATCGGGAAGGATGGTCTGGGTGGCGTTCACACCGTCGTGCTGTTCACATACGGGTTTCATTTTGAGGGAGGCGATCAGGCGCAGCACGATCTTCATTTCCTCGTCGTCGATCTTCAGGTGCATCTTGATCTTGTCCATGTTGCGGTTGTGGAGATCGGCGAAGTGATTTTCCAGCAGGCGGATGGCGGTACGCACATCGGGCCGGCGGGTGTTCATACGCCCGAGC
>DASWNB010000312.1:0-5959 GCA_036399455.1 Flavisolibacter sp.
TATTACCGCCACGCCCCTGGTCATGCTGGACCCTGCCGGCAAGAACGAGGAGGACAACGGGCGGCTGTGGCAGCGCCTGGGGCTGGGTATTTATTACGCGGACTGGGAAAGGGATAATTTCAGCGGGGTCATCCTGGAGAAAATGCACCGGAGCCTGCTCCGCAGAAGAAGTGAGACGCCTGACTTTATTTCATGCGTCCGGCAACAATTAATTAGTTAATTTCAGCATATGCAACCGCACAATATAAGCAGCTACAAAGCAAGAGCCCTCCAGCGGATGAAAAGAAAGCTGGCAGCCACGAAACAGTGTAATAAGGAAAGGGACACCAATCCGGGCTATGCAATGCCCATCCCCTTTGAAGTGGGCCTGAAACTCACCAACCGTTGCGACCTCCGCTGCGAGCACTGCTTCCAGTGGAACGACAGCGGCTACCATTACCACATGGATAAAAAGGAAATAGACAGGTCCGGCGACCTTAGCATAGACATCATAAGGGACGTGTTTGAATTCACAAAGCCTACCGATGCCATGCTTTACCTCTGGGGCGGCGAGCCGCTGATCTACCAGTACTGGAACGAACTGGTGGAGCTGCTTCGCAACGATCCCCGCGAAACGGTTGTCTGCACCAACGGCCTTTCCATAGTAAAGAAGATCGACGACCTCTGCTCCATCTCTGAAAACCTTACCGTGCTGGTCAGCATTGAAGGACTGGAAGAACAGCACAACAAGCTGCGCGGCAAGAACACCTTCAAAAGGACTATGCAGGGCCTCGACCTGCTGCTGGAAAAAAGACTGATCGGCGAGTACCAGGGCATGATCTCCGTAGCCGCCGTGCTGAGCGATGACCTGATCGAGTCGCTTTACGAGTTCTGCAGCTACTTCGAGGAAAAGAACATCGATACCCTCTACATCAACTTCCCCTGGTACATACCGGATGATGTGGCCTTTGGCATGGACGACTTTTTCCGCGAACGCTTTAGCTGGATGGGCACCGACAGGAGCTTCCGCAACAGTTGGCACTCCTTCGACTTCCACGTGGGCCCTGCCAAATTCGAGCTGCTGAAACAGCAGTTGCAAAGGCTGAGCGAAAAATCATGGAACCTCCGCATCCGCTTCCAGCCCGACCTGGACGAGCAGGAGATGATCGACTTCCTCCAGGGCGGCACCAAGCCCGGGCAGAAAAAAACACGCTGCCTCGGCATCTCCAACCGCCTCGACATATTGCCCAACGGCACGGTAACGCCCTGCAAGAAATTCATTGAATTTTCAGTGGGTAACCTGTACGAAAAGAACCTTCAGGATGTATGGACCGGCATTCCCTATAACAAATTCAGGGAGCTGCACAACAATACGCTCATGCCCATCTGCTCCAAATGCGAGATACTGTACATGAACGGAGTGTAATCATGCTATGAACCCTGTCAATCCCGTACTGCACCTTCTGTACAGGCAGCAGGCTGATAATTGCTACCTCCGCACGCCGGACCGCTCCTTTACTTACGGCGAAGTGCTGTCTGTTGCGGAGCACCTGGCCGGAAAGTACCGCATGGAGGGAACCGTGGCGCTCAATTTTGAAAACCCTCTCCTGCTTTGCCTGTTCTGCTGGGCGGCCCTTTCGCGGAATACGCAACTGGTGCTGCTGCCTTCCATTACCGGCAGGGAGGCGCTGGACCGCTTACTTCCTCACTCCGGCATTCCGGTATTCACAGACATAGCTTCGCTGAAGGAAGAAGATGATGTTTGCTTTGTAGATTCAATTCCCGGCGACATACAAACCTTCACGCCTTTGGAGGTTGTGGTGGATGACGGCCTGGTTGCAGGAAAGAACCTGTTCTTTTATTCCAGCGGCACTACGGGGCAATCCAAGCTTGTGCCCGTGAGCTATGCGCAGTTAACAATTGCACTCAACTGCATCCGGCGCGAAAAGCTGATGGAGTATACCGTCGGTCAATGCCTGTTGCTCAGTCCTCCCCTTTATCATTCCTACGGCTTTAGTGCAATGATGGAATACACCGCGGGCGGAAGCTCGCTTGTATTACCGGCAGATAAAACGTTGGGAGGCTACCTGAAGATCCTGGGCAGCGAAGAGCTGCGCACATCAATCACGGCGGTGGAAGGCGTTCCTTATTTTCATGAACAGCTAAAGCTGATACTGCACAAGCTGAAGCTTTCCTCGCTTCGCCACGTGGGCTTTGGCGGCGATGCCGTATCCATGAAGCTGCTGGAGTTTTACAGGAGCCATGCGCCGCAGGTCTCTTTCTCCATCCGTTACGGCCTTACCGAAATTCCTTCAGTACTCAGCCTGCTTACGCTGCAACGCGGTGAAGAACTGTGCAGCAACGGGAGCCGCATCCTGCCCCTTTACAAGGTAAGCCTTACCAAAAATGAAGAAGGAAGCGATGGCGATATTTCCGTCGGCTACGACCTTCAGTCCGCCACTTCGTACGGTCCTGTGCAGGATTTACCGGTTGAAACCATCCCCACCGGCGATACAGGTTATATAAGCGAAGGCCGCCTGGTGATAACAGGAAGAAAAAAATATATGGGCAAGATCAGGGGCTATACCGTCAATGCCCAGGTGCTCGAAAAACTGCTTTCAGAACAACCCTTCATAGAAGAAGCCTGCGTCATTTTGCAGGGCCAGAAGCTCTTTGCCCAGGTGCAGCTTGCACCCAACAGCAATGCAGGTGAGGAGGAGATAAGAGCCTGCATCCGCCAGCACCTCCCCGACCACTACCAACCCGACCAGGTAAACATGGTGGACAGCATCGCCAGAACCGAAACCGGGAAGAAGATCAGGCACCTGCCAAGGGAGATATAAGGCAGAAGGTAGAAGGCGAAAGGCGTAGGGCTTCTGCCTTTACCTTCTACCTTCTACCTTCTACCTTCTGCCTTCTGCCTTCTACCTTCTGCCTTATACCTTTCACCTTGCACCTTCTACCCTAAAAAAGACACGTACTTCACCACACGCATGGTATGGAGCAGGTTAAGGTAGTGAACGAGGTCGAAGCTGGTGACCTTGCCTTTGATGGAAGAAGCGGAAAATACTTCGGGAGTGCCTTTGTTGGCGATGATGATGCCGAGGTGGATCATGCCGTTCCAGATGAATACCAGCACGTTCCCGCTTTTAAGATTGCTCAAATAGCTGTGCTGCCTGAAAAAGGGACCGGTCATGAGGCCCGAGCGCCTGACGGCAGAGAACATCGTTCCTACGCAGAATACCGGCGCTGAAAGTTTAAAGCGGTAGTGGCTGTCTACGAATGATGCGGGCAAGGACCGCATCTCCTCCCCGCCCCTCTCTTTTATCCACTGGATATTATCGAAATCAAAATCCATGGTTCTTTTGAACTCGGGTGGGAATACGTCGTATGGCAGGGGCGACAGGATGTTTTTCCGGACCACGTTGTTGATATACCACTGCTCTATAAAATGATTGCGGCTGCAATAAGATATTCCGCCGTTGTACCGGAGCGCCAGGTAGCGTTTTTCGAACTGGTCGTAAGAGGACGAATGCGCCAGCGCCAGGGCCGTATTGGCAAAAGCCACGCAATCGAACTGGTTGAAATTGATGCAGTACTTTCCGCCTCCGCCTTCCCCCGGCTCGTCGCCGCAACTGCTGGCCAGGAAGGGCTTTGCCGCGAAATAAGCACACCAATATTCCATCCGCTTTGAAGGATGGAAGTCACGCACTGCCAGCATGCCTTCCTCGATGAAGCTCCTGGTTTCCAGCCGCGCCGGTTCCTTTTGAACAATGTCTGTGCTCAGGGAGTTGGTTTGTTGTTGTAATATAAGGATTTCCGGAGAAGGGCAAAAGGTGCAGGTATAAGGCCAGAGGCTTAAGGCTTAAGGCTTCCACCTTTCGCCTTACGCCTTAAGCCTTTCCTCCACGTAATTCACCCTGTTGTGGGGGCGAAAATTCCATCGCCATACACGTATTATTACTATTTAATATATGTGATAAGTTAAATAAATTGCGTGTGTTCTAATTCTTCACGCTTAAAAAACAACCGTTATGAAAAGAAAGTTCAACCAGTTTCTTGCAGCAGTAATGTTGGTATCTGCCCTTACCTTCTCAGGCTGTACCAAGGATTCCGCCACAACGCCCGAACCTGCAACGGTGGAAGTGGCCGGTATTGGTTCTTCCGCCAAATCTTCTACCTCTTCTTCCGAAGCAAGGGAGTACACCTTCCACGACGTGGAAGTGGAACTGAACGACATCGGCAGGAGAAACCTGATCGACAACGGGTATTCCCGTATGAAGCAAAAAGCTGATGGCGGCTATATTACGGACGTGGACAATCCCTGGGATCCTCCCTATGACCCCATCATCTGCGACGGCATGACCTATTCACAGCTGTGGGCCGACATCATGAATAAGTGGAACAACTTCAAGAACTCGCCCCAGGGTCAGAATGCACAGAACTACGCAAACGCAACCTGCCGTCCCGTGTATTATTGCATCTGCAACTGCGGGGTTTGCGTAATGTTCATAATCGAGCCCACCCGCCGCTGTTATGTGCTTGCCGATGAACTCAGCGTAAGTGCCGTGAAGGCCCAACTTATCGTGGAACAAGCGCCCTGATTAACGGTGATATGGGCCGCTTGACGTGAAAGATAGTTTTGATAGCAGAAGCCTGCCGGCCATTCACCTGCATACATTTTAATTATCACGCTTAAAAAACAACCATTATGAAAAGAAAGTTCAACCAGTTTCTTGCAACAGTAATGTTGGCATCTGCCCTTGCCTTCTCAGGCTGTACCAAAGATTCCGCCACAACGCCCGAACCTGCAACGGTAGAAGCCGCCGGCATCGGCTCTTCCGCCAAATCTTCTATCTCTTCTTCCGAAGCAAGGGAATACACCTTTCGTGACGTGGAAGTGGAGCTGAACGACATAGGAAGGGAAAACCTCATCTCACATGGCTATTCCCGTGCCAGGCTAAGAGCCGATGGCATCTATGTTACAGATGTAAACAATCCCTGGGAGCCCCCGCTGGATGCAATTGTCTGCGACGGCATGACCCATTCACAGCTTTGGGACGACATCTTTCAAAAGTCGAGCAACTTCGTGAACTCTCCGCAGGGCCAGGCTTTACAGGCCCAGGCGAACACTACGTGCCGTCCCGTTCGTTACGGTATCAGCAATTGTGGCCTCTGCGTCTTTTTCATGCTCCTGCCCGATCGATCCTGCTACGACGTAGTCGAAGATATCAGCCATGCAAGCAGGATAAGAGCCCAGATGGTCGAAGAAGCACCTTGATTCTCCAAGGATTCCGTGTAATAAAAGAAAACCTGCAGAGCGATCTGTGGGTTTTTCTTTGTCGTGAATCGTGAAGGGTGAATCGTGAATGGGTCGCTTAAAAGGGAAGAGTCATTACTGTAGCAGGAAGCTGGTTAAATTTTCAATATTCAACGATCAATGTTCAATTCTCAAGTTCCGCCTTGAAAAAATTGAGGTGAACAGGAACGCACTTAAAAGCATTTGGTAGAATAAAGACTGCCTGATAAAGAAGTACACGCCCAATAAAAGACCATTCACGATCCACGATTCACGTCGTTCACCGCTTCTCCAGCACCGCAATCGTAATCCTGCTCACGCAAACAAGCCTTCCCTGAGCATCAGTGATCTCGATGCTCCACACCTGCGTGGATGAGCCTATGTGCAGGGGCTTTGCCGTGCCGGTCACTTCTCCTTCCCTGACGGAGCGTACGTGGTTGGCGTTGATCTCCAGTCCTACGCAGGTCTTTGTTGCGCGGTCTACCGTCATGTAGGCGGCAATGCTCCCGAGGGTTTCGGCAAGCGCCACGGATGCGCCGCCGTGCAGGATGCCCGCCGGCTGCCTTGTACGATGGTCAACAGGCATCGTGCCCCGCAGGTAATCATCACCTACCTCCGTAATGCGTATACCGATATACTCTGCCATATTCCCCGGCGTAAGCGTCCCCACTTCGGAAACAG